>JAJUFW010000210.1 GCA_029263555.1 Alphaproteobacteria bacterium | reverse complement strand
GTTGAGGGGTTCAAGGGCAAGATCAACCAGGACATCGCCTATCAGGTCGAGGCCGAAGGCATCTACGGCATCAAATGCGCCCCCCACTACGGAATGGGCATGGTGGCGATCATCCGCGTCGGCGAGCCCGTGAATGCCGCGGAGGCGCAGGCCGTCAGGCATCCCGGCAGAGCGGCCGCCGTCATGGGGGAACTGCTAGGGATGGCCGTTGCGGCCAACTAGACGGGTTATCGAACGACAGGAAGATGATCGAAAAGAGCATGGCGCCGCCCGTGAGCGGCGCCATGCTCTTTTTTCCGTCGGCGTTCGCCATCCGGCTGCTACAGCCGCGGGCCGGTCAGAACCTTCCAGAAGCGAAGGACGAAAATCACGAACGCGCTGCCCCAAAAGATCCCGCCGGCGGCGAGCAGGCCTTCGTAGGCCTGGGTGCTGAACGGCGAGAGGACGCGGAGAACCGCGCCGAAATTGACCAGCAGATAGATCGTCACGATCCAGCCATCGGCCGCGATCGTGCGACCCGTATGGCCGAGGCTTGCGCGGGTCATCACGGCCAGCGTCATCGTCGCGATGGCGCCCGCGGTAAGCGTGTGGATGGCGGCGCTTGCCGGCACGGTTTCCGGCAACAGGATGCCGGCACCCAGCAGAATGAGCGCGGCCGCGAGCCAGGCATAACCTAAATGGAGGATCGCCAGGATCGCCTCCCTCGCGGTCTTCCATCCATGCCATCGGCCAAGGCGGACCAACAGCAGCGCTCCGGCAAGGACCAGGCAGGCGCCCGTCAGGTGCCGGGTGGGAGCGATGATCCATGCCATGAGCGAGAACGCCGTTGCGGCGAGTGTCGCCTTGTCGAGCGGGCCGAACGGCGCCGGCAAGGTCTTCTCCTGGCGCTTGGCCAGCCAGTTCCGCGTGAAGCTTGGCACGATGCGCCCGCCGATGAGGGCGATCAGCATGGCGGCGATCGAGAGCGCAAGCCGCGTCGCCCAGTCGCCCGGCACGCGTTCGGCCGCCTGCGCATGGTGCAACCCGTTGGCTAGCGCAAGGAGGGTGAGCATGGCCGCGACCGGCGCATTGCGCCAGTTCCGCCCCGCAGCAATCTCCCGCCAGACCGCCGCTGAAAGCACGACGAGAAATGCCGTATCAACGATTGCGGCCAGAAGCGGGTCGGGAACGAAGGCTGTTGCGGCGCGCCCGGCAAGCCACAGGAAGGCAAGTCCCGCCAGAGGCAGGCCGCTCAGCGGCAGGCGCCCCGTCCAGTTCGGGATGGCGGTGAGCGCGAAACCGGCGATCGTCGCCGCGAGATAGCCGAAGAGCATCTCGTGCGCATGCCATGACACCGGCGGGAACGGACCGGGAAGCGTCCTTCCGGTCGAAAAGAGCCACAGCCACAGGCCGATCGTGGTGGCGGCATGAATGCCGGAGAGAAGGAAAAACGGGCGGAAGCCGTAATGCAGGACAGGCGGCGCGTTGCGGACGCGTCCGCGACCGTCGCGCGAACGGTCGCCTGCCCGGATCATTCGCCGCAGTACCGAACGATCCTCGGACAAGCGGGCACGGACCATGACGATCTCCCATAGCTTGAGGCCAGCCGGCGGGCGGGTCCTGTCGGACGTCCAGCCGAAGGTCAGAAGGCGAGCAGGCTGATCCTCTCCCCGATGCCTTCGCGGAAGATCTCGGGCTGTTCCTTGCCCTCGACGATCAGCGTTCCGACAAGTCCGCGCATGACCCGAGACAGGGCGTGGTCGACCAGGGCGTATTCACCGGGCACTTCGAGCTTGATGTCGACGGCGGCGGCCCCTCCCGGCGGCACGGTGATGGTCTGCACGTTGGGCAGCGGCGCGCCGGTGAGCGAGCCGAGATTGTAGACGGCATCGAAGATCTCGCCGATGACGTGGAAGCTGGCCGCCTTGTTGGGTCCGCCCACGCCGAAATAGATGCGGATGGTCTCGCCCACTTTCGCCCTCAGGGCCTTGTCGGCGGTCAAGGCCTCGGCCGCGCCGTTGAAGACGTAGTATTCCGGCTGCTCGTTGATCAGCTTGTCGTAGCTTTCGTTCAGCATGCCGGCCGTGCCGAAGGCTTCCTCGGTGTAGAGCTCGCCCTGCATGACATAGAATTCGCGGTCGACCGGCGGCAGGCCTCCCTCCGGTTCGACGAGGATCAGGCCATACATGCCATTGGCGATGTGCTGGGCGGCCGGGGCGACCGCGCAGTGGTAGACGTAGAGGCCGGGCTGTTGCGCCTTGAAGGCGAAGCCTCTCTCCTCTCCGGGCACGGCCATGGTGGCGCCTCCGCCGCCATGGGGACCGGTCACCGCGTGGAAGTCGACATTGTGCATGGCCATGTTTTGCTCGTGGTTCGCGAGCGACACCTCGACCGTGTCCCCGACGCGCACCCTTACGAAGGGGCCAGGCACCTTCCCGTTGAAGGTCCAGTAGTTGTAGGTGGTGCCGTCGGCAAGCCGGCCGACGACCTCGACCGTTTCGAGTTCGATGCGGACGGTTTGGGCTTCCCGCTCGCCGAGGGCGCCGGGCAGGTCGGTCGCGGGCCGCACGATGTCGACCGGTGTCGCGGCCGTTGGGCCGGCTTCATCGGCATAGCCCGGCTGCCCGGCTAGGCAGCCGATGGCCATGGCTGCCGCTGCGACGGTCGTAAGAAGGTGATTGCGGGTGGTCATGACACGTGTCCCGTTGGCCGCGTTGTCGATGACCAGACGATAGACGATCCCCCGATTCCGTCTTTGCGGTTACGCAAAAACCGCAGCTTTGACGATATCGAGGCAGCACCCGCCGGGGTCGCGGCCTTTGCGATTACATGGGATGGCGGGTTCTGCGGGATTGGAAGCCGGGCTTGCCGGAGGCCCTCATCCTCGATGCTACGGAGCCGTGCCGATCTGGGCGGCGTGGGTGCGGCGCCAGCGGGAGCGGCACGGGATGCGGTCCGGATTGCATCGGCCGGAATACCGGCGGGCGATTTCCATCACCTCCTGCAGAAGCCCTTCCTCCAGCGTGACGGGTCTAAGCCCGAGTTCCAGGAACTGCCGGTTCTCGACCGCGAGATCGTTGTCCGGCGCCTCGAAACGCGGATTGTCTACGAAGTCGATGCGGGCACCCGTCAGCCGAGCCACCAGCCGGGCCAGGTCGCGGACGCGGTGGGTTTCGGTCATCTGGTTGCGGATCAGCACGCGGTCGCCGGCTTCCGGCGGGTTCAGTAGCGCGAGTTCGATGCAGCGGACCGTGTCGCGGATATGGATGAAAGCCCGGGTCTGCCCCCCGGTGCCATGGACCGTGAGGGGATAGCCGATCGCGGCCTGCATCAGGAACCGGTTGAGGACCGTGCCGTAGTCGCCGTCATAGTCGAAGCGATTGATCAGCCGCTCGTCCCGCTCCGTCTCCGGGGTCTGGGTGCCCCACACGATGCCCTGGTGAAGGTCGGTTATCCGCAGGGAGTCGTTCTTGTTGTAGTAGAAGAACAGCTGCTGATCGAGCACCTTGGTCATGTGATAGACGCTGCCGGGATTGGCGGGGTGAAGGATCTCCCGGTCCACCCAGTTCCCGGCGCCGTCGCGGATCCGGACCGGCAGATAGCCCTCCGGAATCGGCGCGCCGGTGCTGCCGTAGCCATAGACGCCCATGGTGCCGAGATGGACCAGATGGGCCTCGCAAGCCGTCTCGACCATTGCCGCCAACAGGTTGTGCGTCGCGTTGACGTTGTTGTCGACGGTGTAGCGCTTGTGGCGGGCCGATTTCATGGAATAGGGGGCGGCCCGCTGTTCGGCGAAATGAACGATCGCGTCCGGCCGCTCGTGCTCCAGAAGGGCGCATAGCCGGTCGTAGTCCCGGGCGACGTCCAGGTTGCGGAAGCCGATGACGTGGTTAGAGACCTGGCGCCATGCGGCAAGCCGATCGCCCGGCGGGCGGATCGGCGTCAGCGACGAGATTTCGAGCTCGTTGTCGATGTTCCGCCGCGACAGGTTGTCGACGATCGTGACATCGTGCCCCCGGGAGGAGAGATGGAGCGAGGTGGGCCAACCGCAGAATCCGTCGCCGCCGAGCACAACAACCTTCATCGAGCGCCGCTCCTTCAGCTTGAAGTGCCCTGGCGTCGCGGCATCCGGGGCGCGAAGGCCCTGTCCGCCGGCGCGAGGTTACGACGTCACCGGAAGGGATGGAACTCGCGAAAGCTCGCCCCCGGCGACGCCCTAACGGATTCCCGAGGGTTCCCGTGCCGAAAATCCTAGCACCGGGCGCGGCGATCAGCGAGATGGAACGGAGGCGCCAGGATCAGCTTCCCGGCTTGCCGCGGCGCGCGAGAGGGTGATGGGTCTCGACAAGCCTCGTCAGCCGCTCGCCCAGCACGTGGGTGTAGACCTGGGTGGTGGCGATATCGGCATGCCCCAGCATCTTCTGGACCGATCGCAGGTCGGCGCCGCGATGCAGGAGATGGGTGGCGAAGGCGTGACGCAGAACGTGCGGGCTGACCTTGGCCGGGTCGATGCCGGCATCGAGCGCCAGTTCCTTGAGGAGCTGGGCGAGTCGCTGGCGCGTGAGATAGCCGTTGCGGGCGACGCGCGACGGAAACAGCCAGGCGGCCTGCTTGCTCTCCAGCCCGGGCACCAGGAAGTAGCCTCGGACCTTCAGGTACGACGCCAGGGCCTGCCGGGCCGGTTCCGACAGCGGGACCATCCTTTCCTTGCCGCCCTTGCCGCGGACGATGAGTGCCCGACCGTCACGGCCTATGGCGCCGAGGGGGAGGCCCACCAGCTCGCTGACGCGGAGCCCCGTGGCGTAGAGGGTTTCGAGAAGGGCCATCAGGCGAATGCCTTCGGGCGTGCCTTCGCCCACCGCCCGCTCCGCCGCCGCGTCCAGGAGGTGCTCCACCTCCTCCTCGGTCAGCACCTTGGGCAGGCTGCGGCCCAGCTTCGGGCTGTCGATGGTCGTCGTCGGATCGTCCGCCCGCTGGCCGTCGGAAACCAGGAAGCGATAGAACTGCCGCACCGCCGACAGCCGGCGCGCCACCGTACGAACGGCGGTCGAGCCGCGACGCGCGCCCGGCTGGGCGGCCAGATGTTCGAAATAGTCCCTGAGATCGTCCGTCGATGCCGTCTCCAGCCCGACGCCCCGGCCGGCAAGGAACCCGGACAGGTCGGCGAGATCCCGCTCATAGGCCTGGCGGGTGTTGAGAGCCGCCCCGCGTTCGGCCACCAGCATGTCGAGAAACGCCTCGACCAATGGCGCGGCGGGGGGCTTCTGCTTGCGCGGACGTCCTGGGCGCACCATGGCAGGAACTGAAGCAGCGGGACCGGGAGCGGACGGAAGCGGCGCCCGCGACGGAAGGCGGCTAGCGCGGAAGACGGCTGTCCGGGATGACCTTTTCGACCATGGTCGGGGCCGGCTGCAGATCGGCGAAGCCGAGGAAGGCTGCGCCGCCCACAAGGGCGATCAGCACGAGGGCCAGCAGGACCCGAACGAGCCGTCCGCCCGCCGAGCCGGAGGACGATTGCGAGAACACGGAGCGGTTGCGGTTGCGTGCCACAGCGGAATCCGTAGGTTTCTGGGGAGCCGAATTGCGGCGGCGGAATATGCACAGATTATGTTATGGGTCGAGAATGGCAATGAAAAGGCGCGATACTGACTCGTCCGGCGGCCGGCCCTCCGGTCGTGCCTCCGCGCGCCCGGCGTCCGCTTCCGACCGTCGGAGGCGAGGGTGCTGAAACTGACCCATCCCCTGCCGCGGACCATCGTGCTCGTCGGCCTGATGGGTGCGGGGAAGACCGCCATCGGCCGCCG
>JAJUFW010000601.1 GCA_029263555.1 Alphaproteobacteria bacterium | reverse complement strand
TGTTCGTCGGTGGCGCGCTCGTGCTCTACGCCCTGCGCGCCGGCGCCTTGGCGCCCGGCGGCCTGTTCGCGCCGATCAGCCGCGAGGGCGCCCTCGTCCTCAACAACGTGCTGCTCACCACCGCCTGCGCCACGGTCCTCGTCGGGACGCTCTATCCGCTGCTTCTGGACGGCCTGACCGGCGAGCGCATTTCCGTCGGACCGCCCTACTTCAACGCCACCTTCATTCCGCTGATGGTTCCGATGGTGGCGGCGCTGGCGGTCGGTCCGCTCCTGTCTTGGAAGCGCGGCGACCTTGTGGGCGCGCTCGGCCGGCTGAAGATTGCGGCGCTCATGACCGTGGTCGTGGTCCTGGCGACCGTCTACGCCATCCAGGGCGGCCCCGTCCTTGCCCTTCTGGGCGTGGCCATGGGCGCCTGGGCCTTGTTCGGCGCGCTGGCCGAGTTCGCAGACCGCATCCGCCTTCTCAAGGCCCCTCTGGACGAGAGCTGGCGCCGCGCCCGCGGCCTGCCGCGCAGCGCAATCGGCATGACCATCGCCCATGCCGGCCTCGGCATCGCCATCCTGGGCATGACCGGCTCCGCCGCCTTCGTCAGCGAACGGATCGAGCTGCTGCGGCCCGGAGAGGGCCTGGAGATCGCAGGCTACGAGGTGGCCTTCGAAGGGGTCACGGAACGCCAGGGCGCCAACTATGTGACCGAGCAGGGCGCATTCAGGCTGCTCCGCGACGGACGGACGGTCGCAATCCTCGAACCGGAGAAGCGCTGGTACCCGGTCGCGCGCATGCCCACGACCGAGGCCGCGATCCATACGACCTGGTATTCCGACGTCTATCTGGCGCTGGGCGATCGCAACGCGGAAGGCGCCTGGACCGTCCGGCTCTGGCACCACCCGCTGGTGCCCTGGATCTGGCTGGGCGCGGTCGTCATGGCGCTCGGCGGCATCGTCTCGCTCACCGACCGGCGGCTGAGGGTGGGCGCACCGAGACGGCGGGCGGCCGGTGCTGCCGTCGCCCAGCCCGCGGAATAGGCAAGCCATGCGGCCATGAAGCGCGTTTTGTTCATCCTGCCGGTCGTGCTGTTCGCGGTCGTCGCCGGCGCCGCCTTCCTGCGCCTTCAGGGCGGCGCCCCGTCCGAGCTGCCGTCCAATCTGATCGACAAGCCGGCCCCGGCCTTCGAACTGCCGCCCCTGCCCGGCCGCGAGGGCGGCCTGTCGCGCGCGGATCTCGGCGGACGGCCGGTGCTGGTCAATTTCTTCGCCAGCTGGTGCGCGCCGTGCCTGGCCGAACATCCGCTGCTGACGCGCCTTTCGGAAGAGGAAGGCATTCCGATCTACGGCGTGAACTACAAGGACCCGCCCGAGGACGCGCTTGCCTGGCTGGAACGCCACGGCAATCCCTTCCGCCTGATCGGGGCCGACGCGACCGGCAGGACCGCCATCGACTGGGGCGTCTACGGCGTGCCCGAAACCTTCGTTATCGACGGCGACGGCCGCATCCGCTACCGCCACGCCGGCCCCCTGACCCCTGAGCTGGTCGAAGGCACCCTGTTGCCGTTGCTGAGGGGGCTCTAGATGACGAAGATCCGCAATGTGGGGCGCCGATTGCGGCAGGGCGTCCTGGCCTTGGCGTTCATGGCGGCCACCTTCCCCGCGGCCGCCGTGGACCCGGCAGAGCGGCTGGACGACCCGGCGCTTGAGGCGAGGGCGCGCGAGATTTCCAAGGAGCTGCGCTGCCTCGTCTGCCAGAACCAGTCGATCGATGATTCCAACGCCCCCCTCGCCCGCGACCTCCGGATCCTGGTCCGCGAGCGGCTGACCGCCGGCGACAGCGACGAAGAGGTGATCGCCTTCGTGACAGAGCGCTACGGCGACTACGTCCTGCTGCGCCCGCCCTTCCAGGCGAACACGCTGGTCCTCTGGCTCGCGCCGGCCATCCTGATCGTCGCGGGCGGGAGCGCCATCTTGATCCTGGCGCGCCGCCGCCGGACGGCGGCCGTTGTCGCACCGCTGACCGAGGCCGAGCAGCGGCGGCTCGAGACGCTGCTGGAGGATGGGGAGAGCCGGTCGTGACCTTCTGGATCATCGCCGCCCTGATGGCGGCCGCCGCCGTCGCGGTGCTGCTGCGCCCGCTCCTGCGTCGGGATGCGGCGGTGGCGGCGCGCGCCGATTACGACCTTGCCGTCTATCGCGACCAGCTTGCCGAGCTCGATCGCGACCGGGAGCGCGGACTGGTCACGGCGGAAGAGGCCGAGGCGGCCCGGGTCGAGATCGCTCGCCG
>JAJUFW010000161.1 GCA_029263555.1 Alphaproteobacteria bacterium | reverse complement strand
TCTCCGCGCCGGCGATGACCATATCGGGGGCCTTGTCGCCCCCCATGGCATCAAGCGCGATGGTAAGCCGCCCCGACGGGGCACGTACTGTCATGATTCACGCCCGCTTCCGCATCGCCCATACGGCTACGCTTCGGCAGCAGCTTCCACCACCTCGCGGCCGTCGTAATGGCCGCAGGCGCCACACACGTGATGCGGCCGCTTCAGTTCGCCGCAGTTCGGGCACTCCGCGTGCGCGCCGGCGGACAGGGCATGGTGAGACCGGCGCATGTCGCGGCGGGACTTCGACGTCTTTTTCTTCGGAACTGCCATGGTTCAGTTACTTTCGATTTCAAAAGGCGGCCCCGGAGAGGCCGCCTGCGCGACCCGGTGTCTTAATGGAAAAGACCCGTGGGGGCAAGCACGAAGGACTTCGCCTAGTGCTGGTCGGACTTCAGCTTCTTGAGGACCTCGAACGGATTCCGCGTTCCCTCGTCCTCGGCCTCGTCGCCTCGGTAGTCGAACTCGACCCCAGGTTTGCGCGGATGCGGGTCGAGAGCAAGGGACAGAAATTGGGCGGCAAGCTCTCCCAGGTCAAGGGTCCCGCCCTCCAGCGGCTCGGGCTCGTCCAGGCTTTCCGGGTCGATCTCCACCTCCGAGACTGCGGCGGCCGGGTCCGTGGTGAACGTTATCTCGAAACTGTCCTCGACGGAATTGAGGAACGGCTCCAGGGTGACCACGCAGATCTGCACGGGTTCGGCCTTCAGCTCGCCCTTCACCGATATCAGCCGGCCGTGATTCCGGCGGTGGACGGTCAGCGTCGCGACGAAGCTCTTGAGCTCGGGTAGCGAGAAGCGGCGCGCCAGCGCCTCGAGTTCCTCAGGGCTGGCCGTAATCGTCCGGATGACCGGCTCGACCCCCAGCGTCTCGACGGAAAGCGGACGGCTCAGCTCATAGGTGCCTGCCTTCATCTCACCCCTCCATCGCTCCGGGCGGCGGGCCGAAGCTGATTTCGCCCCTAAGCAACCGATCGATCGGCCATGAGCGGATTGCCCCCGCCTCCCGCCTCAGGTAATCGCGTATGGCCCCCACCTGCTCCGGCGTCGGGTCGGCCCCGCCGAAGAGATTCCGGCGCAGCGCGTCGTCGAGAGCGGCGACGTCGTCCGCGGCCAGCCCTTTCTCATAGGCGGCCACGCGACCGTAGAAGCCCTGCGCCATCTGCTTCACCTTCTTGCCGACGCTGAGGTCCCCGACGCCGAGCTCCCGCAGATTGTGGTCGACATCCGCAAACATGTGATCGAACAGGGCCTGCGAGAAGTCCTGGTGGGCCGTGCCGTCGTCCTGCAGTCGCCGGAATACCAGGAACGCATGCAGGATGATCATGTCGAAACGCCCCCACACGGTGTCCGGAACGCCGCAGCCAGTGTAGAATTCCGGCCGGCGCGCGTGCTCGACCAGCGCGACGTAAAGGGCCGCGACCCTGCGCTTGGCGCCGCGATCGCGGGCGATGAGACGGGCAAACAAGTGCTACTCTTCCTTCGGCGGCGTTGACAGGAACGGCGACGTGGTGAAGAACAGGGCGTTCGGCCCAGATGGTATCCCGGCGCCGCCGCTTCAACGGCGGGCCCGATCCTTGCGGATCGCCGGCGCGCCGGCGAGAGGAAAACAAGATGGCAATCGCGATGTTGTCAAGGAAACTCGGACTGACGATGGCCGCAGGCCTGACCGCCTTGACCCTTTCTGCCTGCGCGCCGACGGTCGCGACCCGCGGCAACCTGGTGGACGACACCCGGCTCGCCCAGATCCAGCCCGGCGTCACGACCCGGGATGACGTCGCCTACCTTCTGGGGACGCCGACGACGACGTCCACCTTCGAGAAAAACATCTGGTACTACATCGGCCAGCGGACCGAGAAGAGCGCCTTCTTCGATCCCGAGATCGTCGAGCGGCGGGTCGTCGAGATCACCTTCGACGACCAGGGCGTCGTCCGCGAGATCGAGGAGATCGGGCTGGAGGATGGGCAGGAGATCGAGCTGGTCGATCGCCAGACCCCCACTCTCGGCAAGCAGATCACCTTCCTCGAACAGATGCTGGGCAATTTCGGCCGCGGCATGGGCCGGGTCCAGAGGACGCCGGGCAGCACGAACCTGCCCTGATCCCCTTTCCGGCGAAGCCCCCGGCCCTCCGCGGGAACCGGGGTTTCGTCTTTCAGAAAGCTGCTTCAGCGGGCCAGAATGGCCAACAGCAGCAGCGCCACGATGTTCGTGATCTTGATCATCGGGTTCACGGCAGGCCCAGCCGTGTCCTTGTAGGGATCGCCGACCGTGTCCCCGGTTACGGCTGCCTTATGGGCATCGGACCCCTTGCCGCCGTGATTGCCGTCCTCGATGTACTTCTTGGCGTTGGCCCACGCACCGCCCCCGGCCGTCATCGAAATGGCGACGAAGAGCCCGGTCACGATCACGCCAAGCAGCATCGCGCCCAACGCCGAGAACGCCGCCGACTTGCCGGCGATCGCCAGAATGAGGAAATAGACGACGACCGGCGCCAGAACGGGCAGCAGCGACGGCACGATCATCTCGCGGATCGCCGCCTTCGTCAGCATGTCGACCGCCCGGCTGTAGTCCGGCTTGGTCCGGCCCTCCATGATGCCGTCCATCTCCCTGAACTGCCGGCGCACCTCCTCCACGACCGATCCAGCCGCGCGCCCGACCGCCGTCATCCCCAGCGCCGCGAAAAGATAGGGCAGAAGACCACCCAGAAGCAGGCCGACGACGACGTAGGGATTGCTTAGCGAGAAGTTCAGTTCCAGGTCGGCGAAATAGGGATAGGCGGCCGGATCGCCGATGAAGTGCTCGAGATCCGAGGTATAGGCGGCGAACAGGACGAGCGCGCCGAGCCCGGCCGACCCGATCGCATAGCCCTTGGTGACGGCCTTGGTCGTGTTGCCGACCGCATCCAGCGCGTCGGTCGTCCTGCGGACGTCCGATTCGAGGTCCGCCATCTCGGCGATGCCCCCGGCATTGTCCGTGACCGGGCCGTAGGCGTCGAGCGCGACGACCATGCCGGCCAGCGCCAGCATGCTCGACACCGCAATGGCGATACCAAACAGACCCGCTAGGATGTAGCTGAGGATGATCGCGACGCAGATGATCAGCGCCGGGATCGTGGTCGCCTCCATGGAAATCGCGAGCCCCTGGATGACGTTGGTGCCGTGACCGGTCGTGGACGCCAGCGCGACCGAGCGGACGGGCCGGTAGCCGGTTCCGGTGTAATATTCGGTCACCCAGATGAGCAGCCCCGTGACCGCCAGCCCGATCACCGCGCAGACGAACAGCGAGGCGCCCGTGAAGGTCTGGAGGCCGACCGAATATTCGGTTCCGAACCCGATGGACCATGCCGTGATCACCGCAATGCCCACGAGCGAGAGCACGGCCGAGACGATGAACCCCTTGTAGAGAGCGCCCATGATCGAGTTCCCGGGTCCCAGCTTCACGAAGAAGCTGCCCGCGATCGAGGCGAGGATGCAGATGCCGCCGATCCCGAGCGGGTAGATCATGGCGTCCATGCCGGTGAAGAAGATCGAGGCCAGCACCATGGTCGCGACGATCGTGACCGCATAGGTTTCGAATAGATCGGCAGCCATCCCGGCACAGTCGCCGACATTGTCGCCGACATTGTCCGCGATCACCGCCGGGTTACGGGGGTCGTCTTCGGGGATCCCCGCTTCCACCTTGCCGACGAGGTCCGCGCCGACATCGGCGCCCTTGGTGAAAATGCCCCCGCCGAGCCTAGCGAAGATCGAGATCAGCGAAGCCCCGAAGCCGAGCGCGACGAGCGGATCGATCAATTGCCGCCCCTGGGCGCCGATGGCCAGCAGGAAGGCGAAGTAGCCGGCCACGCCGAGGAGCGCCAATCCGGCCACGAGCATTCCGGTGACCGATCCGGACCGGAAGGCGATCTCCAGGCCGCGGGCAAGGCCCGACCGGGCCGCCTCGGCCGTCCGGACATTGGCCCGGACCGAGATGTTCATGCCGATGTAGCCGGCTGCCCCCGAGAGGACGGCACCGATGACGAAGCCGAGGCCCACGAGCCAGCCAAGCAGGAACGAAATGACGACCGCGATGATGACGCCGACGACCGCAATGGTCGTGTATTGCCGATTGAGATAGGCCGTCGCCCCTTCCTGGATGGCGGACGCGATCTCCCGCATCCTCGGCGAACCGGCACTGGCCGACAGGACGGCGCGAGCTGCCCAGATGCCATAGGCGACGGCCAGCAGACCGCAAAGCAAGGCGAAGATGAGAACGGACATGAAGAATCCTTTCCTCTGACCCGTTTGCCCGCGGCGGAGGGGGCATTGGCCCGTCCTGCCGCATTTGACGCATCTTGCATGGGAAAAGGTGCCAGAGAGGCAGGATTAAAGCAACATCATGTCCGAAATTATTCCGATTGGGACTCAACTAAACTAATCTTCGGGAAATTTATTTCATTGGGGACAAGCCCGCACGCGCACCCTGCCCAGGGTAGCCGTGGGGGTACCGGACACCGTCCGCAGGATCGCCTGCGGCCTGCAATGCCAGGGGAACAGCGGCCGGATTTCAGAGCTGACGCTGGGTCAGCATCTGTACCAGAGCATCCTTCACCACGCCCTGTCCCATGACATGGGCGCTCACCTCCATCAGGCGTCGCTTGAGCATGGCGACGTCCAGCGCACCGTCGATCAGGGCGCTGTTCGTGTGGAGCGCGCCATATAGGGCCTGGATGAAGGCATCGTTGAGTCGCGGCGCCATGGCGACCACCCGGTCGGCTGCCTCCTGATCTGTGACCTCGAGCGCAAGGGAGATGTTGATCAGCTGTTCGACCCGGTTGGCGCCGATGAGCGGCAGCTGAATCGGGTTGAAGGTGACATAAACCGGATCGCGCTCCTCGGCCAGGACCGCAGCGGATGCGATCGTTCCTCCGTTCTGGACGACGAAGAACCAGGCGCCGATGCCCGCTCCCATGACGAGGAGCAGTCCGAATGCAATGACGATGAGC
Organism: Alphaproteobacteria bacterium; assembly: GCA_029263555.1. GTDB lineage: Bacteria > Pseudomonadota > Alphaproteobacteria > DSM-16000 > Inquilinaceae > JAJUFW01. Next base: position 1,833 of record JAJUFW010000161.1, on the reverse strand, counting down.
TTTCTCATGGCCTTCCTGGCCGTCCGAAGTTGATCCGGCGCCCAGAACTAAGGCCTTCGTTTCAACAAAGGGTTAAGCGACAGCCGCATCGATGGCGGCAATCCGACCTCAGAAATGCGTCCAGCCGTGCAGGTTTTCGATCGGTCTGCCATCGCGGTCGACGAGGGCCACCCCATCGCCCTCGACAATCTCGCCGATCGGCGTCAAGGGAATCCCGAGCTCTGCCGCGATCCCGCCTATCGCCTCCATGGCCGCAGGCGGCGCCGTGAACAGGAGCTCATAGTCGTCACCGCCCGAGAGAGCGGTCGAGAGCAGGCTCCGGTCGGCATCGATGGCTCGTCGCGCGGCCTCCGACAGGGGCAGGCGCTCCACCTCGACCCGCGCCCCGACGCCGGAAGCCTCGCAGATATGCGCAAGGTCGCCCGGCAACCCGTCCGAGACATCCATGCAGGCACTGGCCAGCTGCAGGAGACGCGGCCCGAGGCCGGTCCGGGGAGTCGGCAGGTGATAGCGGGAAGACAAGGCTTCGACATCGCCGGGGGAAAGGTGCGGCAGCTCCCCCTTGGCAGCCATCAGGCCCAGCGCCCCGTCGCCCAGCGTTCCGCTCACGAAGACCCGGTCGCCGGGCCGGGCGCCCGAGCGAGTCAGCGCCCTTCCCTTCGGAACCGCCCCCAACGCGGTGACGGAAAGGACGACCGGGCCGGTCGTCGAAACGCTGTCGCCGCCGATCAGGTGAAGGCCGAAAGCCTCCTGATCGGAAGCAAGGCCGGCCGCCAGCCGGGCCAGCCAGTCGTCGCCGACCGATTTCGGAAGCACGGTGGTCAGGGTATAGGCGACCGGCCTCGCGCCCATCGCCGCCAGGTCCGAAAGGTTGACCCGCAACAGCTTCCGGGCAAGCCGGGCCGGATCCTCCCCGGCCAGGTAATGCACGCCCTCGACCATCGCATCGGTGGTCACGGCCAGTTCCTCGCCGGAAGGGGGCGAGATCAGGGCTGCATCGTCCTGGAGTTCAAGCGCGCCCTCAATGCCGGCAGCCAAGGGCTTGAAGAAACGGGAAATCCTGTCGAACTCTCCCAGCCCCGCGGGCATGTCTCACCCGTTGCCCGCGGCCGACAGGCCGTCCGGCCGCAAGGCCCGGGCAAGCCGGTCCAGGACCGCGTTCACCATGGACGGTTCCTTGCCGCCGAAGAAGGCGTGCGTCACGTCGACATATTCGGAAATGACAATTTTCGGCGCGACCTCGTGGTTCGCCAGCAGTTCCCAGGCGCCGGCCCGGAGCACGACCTTCAGCAGCAGCTCCAGCCGGTCCAGCGACCAGTTCCGATCCAGGGCGCCCCGGATCATCTCGTCCACCTCCCTCGTCCGAATCGCCGTTCCACGCACGATCTCGGCAAAAAGGGTGGGGTCGGGCTCGACGAACTGCTCTCCGTCCAGCTCCTGCCCGAAGCGGTGGCGCACGAATTCGCCGACCACGGTTTCGACATCGGTCCCGATCAGCGCAACCTGGTAGAGCGCCTGGACCGCCGCCAGCCGGGCAGCGCTGCGGCGCGCCTTGGCGGAAGGTTTCTGCTTCTTCATCAACTCATGACTCTTGCGGGACCCGGACCCGGCATCAATGCCGGGCCGACCTTCAATGCCTCAGGGCGAACCCGGTTGAAAGTGGCGCTTCAGCTCGATCATCGCAAGGCACGCCCGGGCGGCATCGGCGCCCTTGTTTTTCCGCTTGACGTCGGCGCGAGCCCAGGCCTGCTCGCCGTTCTCGACGGTCAGGATGCCGTAGCCGATGGCGAGACCCCGGTTGACCGCCAGATCCTGGAGCGCACGCGCACTCTC
>JAJUFW010000562.1 GCA_029263555.1 Alphaproteobacteria bacterium | reverse complement strand
TCGACGAATACGGCAGCGTCGAGGGGCTGGTGACGGCGACGGACGTGCTGGAAGCGATCGCCGGGGACCTGCCGGAGCTGGGGCAGGAGGCCGAGGCCAGCGCCGAGCGTAGGGCCGACGGCTCGTGGCTGATCGACGGGATGATGACGCTGGACGACGTGGAGCTGGAGACCGGCTTCCGCAATCTGCGGGGCGAGGGCGACTATCAGACCCTGGCGGGCTTCCTGCTCTGGCGCTTCGGGCATATCCCGAAGGTGGGCGAAACGATCGTCTGGGAAGACGCCCGGTTCGAGGTCGTCGACATGGACGGGCGGCGGATCGACAAGGTGCTCGTCGTGCCGCCGCCCGCCCGGCCGGAGGATGCCTGGAACGATCCCGAGGTCTAGGACCCGGCATCGAACTCGGCAGGCTACTCCGCCGCTGCCTGGCCGGAGGTCGCCTGCTTCAGCGCTTGGTCCAGGTCCGCGATGATGTCGGCGGCGCTCTCCAGCCCGATCGACAGGCGGACCACGTCCGGGCCCGCGCCGGCGGCCTCGAGCTGTTCCGGCGAGAGCTGGCGGTGGGTCGTCGACGCCGGGTGGATGATGAGCGAACGCGCGTCACCGATATTGGCGAGATGGCTCAAGAGTTCGACCCCTTCGACCACCTTGACCCCGGCCTCGTACCCGCCCTTGACGCCGAAGGTGAAGACGGCGCCGGCGCCGCGCGGCAGGTATTTCTGCGCCAGCGCATGGTACTTCGACGATTCGAGCCCGGCATAGTTCACCCAGGCGACGGCCGGGTGGCTTTCCAGGAATTTCGCGACTTCCAGCGCATTCTGGCAATGACGCTCCATGCGCAGCGCCAGGGTTTCGATCCCCAGAAGCGTCAGGAAGGCGTTGAAGGGCTGCTGTGTGACCCCGAGATCCCGAAGGCCGACCGCGTGACCGTGGAAGGTGTAGGCCATCTGGCCGAAATTCTCGTGGAAGCGCAGGCCGTGATAGCCGGGATCTTCCGCCGTCAGGCCCGCGAACTTGTCCGACGCGCTCCAGTCGAAGCGGCCCGAATCGACGACCATGCCGCCGACCGAGGTGCCGTTGCCGGACAGGAACTTCGTCGTCGAGTGGACGACGATGTCCGCGCCCCAGTCCAGCGGGCGGCAGAGATAGGGGGTGGCGAGGGTGTTGTCCACGATCAGCGGAACGCCAATCTCATGGGCGACTTCGGCGATTCTCTCGATATCGGTGACCACGCCCCCGGGATTGGCCAGGGCTTCCACGAAGACGGCCCTGGTCTTGGCCGTTGCCGCCTTGCGGAAATTCTCGGGATCGTCGGGGTCGACGAAGGTCGTCTTCCATCCGAAGGCGCGGGAGAAGCTGTTCCCGAGCTGGTTGATCGATCCGCCATAAAGCCTTGTCGAAGCGACGATTTCGGCCCCCGGCTCCATGAAGGGGAAGAGGGCCAGGAGCTGCGCGGCATGGCCGGACGCGGCTGCGGTCGCGCCGATGCCGCCCTCAAGGGCCGCGATCCGCCCCTCGAGCGCGGCAACGGTCGGATTGCCGAGGCGCGAATAGATGAACCCGAGCTGCTGCAGATTGAACAGGCTGGCGGCGTGGTCGACGTCGTCGAACACGAAGGACGTGGTCTGGTAGATCGGCGTCTGGCGCGCGCCCGTCGACGGATCGGGGGCCCATCCGGCGTGGATGGCCAGGGTTTCGAAGCCGGGCGCCCGGGTATTTTCGCTCATGGTCTAAAGCTTCCTTCTTTTCGATGAGATCACACGGCTGTCGAAGCCCTGCCAGACCAGCTCGCCATTGAGCCTGGCCCATTCGACTTTCGGACAGCGGTTCATCACGACGCGGATGCCGGCCGCCTCGGCCTTCCGGGCCGCGTCGTCGTTCCGGACGTTGAACTGCATCCATACCGCTTTCGGTCGCACGGGCAGGGCAAGCGCCTCGTCGACGATGCCGGCGGCCGCGGCGGAGTTCCTGAAGATGTCGACCATGTCGATCGGCACGGGCACGTCGGCCAGGCTGGCGTAAACGGTTTCGCCAAGAATCTCCTGGCCGGCAAGGCCGGGATTGACCGGAATCATTCGGTAGCCCTTGCCCTGAAGATATTTCATGACGAAGTAGCTCGGCCGAACGTCCTTGTTGCTGGCGCCGACGACGGCGATCGTGCGCACCTCGTTCAGGATGCCGCGCAGATATTCGTCCGGGTAGCGGTCGTGGTTGACTGTCACGCGGTCGCCAGAAGATTGATCCATCAACCTAGCATTCCTTCCACGCGGCCGGTCGTTTCTCCAGGAAGGCATCGATGCCTTCCGCAGCGTCGCGCGCCATCATGTTTCGGGCCATCACCGTGGAGGCATAATCATAGGCGGCCGCGAGGTCCATATCTGCCTGACGGTAGTACGTCTCCTTGCCGATCGCGATGACTTGCCGTGATTTCTCCTAGATCGCTTGGGCGAGCGCATAGTTATCATCGTCCAGTCGGTCGCCAGTGACGACGCGGTTGAGGAGC
>JAJUFW010000505.1 GCA_029263555.1 Alphaproteobacteria bacterium | reverse complement strand
GGCTCCCCGGTTCACCGTGTACTGACCGCCGTCCGTTTCGGCCGAGAGGTCGACCAGGCGGCCCAGCAACGGGACGCTGCCGAAGACCGGGTGCTTCAGGGGCGCTACGTGGGCGTCGCCCCAGCGCCAGTCGGCGGGGGCGGGTCCGTAGGCTGCCTCGAGAAAGGCCAGGGCGGTGGCGAAGGATGCCCGAAGCGCGTCCTCGCAGCTTTCGACGGGCGCGGTCCGAACGTCGTCGCACCAGGCCTGCCGCTCCGTCAGCATCCGCTTGACGACGGCGGGCCGCCATCCCGAATAGGCGTCCGAGAGTTCGCCCAACTCGTCACCGTAGAGCGCCGGCCCCAACGACCTGAGCCAGGCCGAGAAGATCAGCGGTTCGCGAAGGTCCCGGTCCATGCTGAAATCCCACCGGCGGAGGGAGGCCAGCACATCGGCCGACCGGGCATCGTCGGCCCGGATGTCGAGCATCACGGGCAGGAGCTCCGCTGCCGCCAGCGAGACCTTGTCCATCAGCATTTCCTGGCTGCTCTCGACGGACTGGGGCGGACTGCGGTCCAGCAGCTCCTCGATCCGGGCCGCGCGGAAAGGTTCGTCGTATTCCAAGGCGATCAGATGGGGGTATTCCGGACCGGCGACGGCGTTGTTCGCGTTGACGATCCGCCCGCTTGGCGGATTGAAGGCTTGCGGTAGCTCGTCGAAGGGCACCGTTCCGACCCAGTCGTATTCTCCGGTCCAGCCGGGAACCGGCTGCTGGCCGTTGCCCGATTTGCGGATCGGCAGGTCGCCCGGAACGAAGAAGCCGATATTCCCATCGGCATCGGCATAGACCACGTTCTGCTGCGGCGCACGCCAGGCGGCCATCGCCGCCCTGAATTCGTCCCAGTCGGCCGCCCGGTTCAGGCGATAGATCGCCTCGGCGATCGTGTCCTCGGGCGTGATCGCCGTGAACGCCAGGGAGACGACCTCGCCTTCGCCGGCGACGGTCCCGGCGGCCGTGGAAACGTCCGAAATGACCGGCCCGTGGCGGGTACGCCGTATCCGAAGCGGTACCGGTTCGCTGCCATGAACCCGGATCACCTCGTCCCGGGTTTCGAAGGGCTCGCTGCCTTGCGGCGTCAGATACCGGTCGGGTGCCGCAGGGTCGACCCGTTCGACGAAGAGATCCTGGACGTCGCTGCCGGTCGTCGTAAAGCCCCAGGCGATCGACCGGTTATGCCCCAGAACCGTGAACGGAACGCCGGGAACGGTTGCCCCGGTCACCGACAGCGTCGGCGTTTCGATCCGGGCGAGATACCAGAGAATCGGCACCGAGAGTCCGAGATGAGGGTCGTTGACCAGGATCGGTTTGCCGGTGACAGTCCGGTCGCCGGCCAGAACCCATTCGTTCGACGCCGTTGCGGGACCGATCGGGGGCGGAAGTCCCGCAAGCCGCTCGATCGTATCGGGGGGCCAGAGGCCTGCGAGGCTGCTGGGGAACGTGCCGACGCCCGGCGGGAAGAGGTCGGCCAGCTTCTCCGGGCCGAGGGATGCCGCCAGGCGGCTGCGCAGGATCTCCGTCCGGTAGTTGGCCGAAAGCTGAAACGCGATCAGCCGGCCCCAGACCAGGCTGTCGGCCGGGCGCCACGGTTCGGGTTCGATTCCGAGGACCAGGAATTCCGGCGGAAGAGAGCCGCGGTGGTTCTCGATCCAGGCGTTGACGCCCGCCGCATAGGCGTCGAGTGCGGCCTTCACCTCGGGCGGGAGGCGATGATAGCTGGCCTCTGCGTCACGGTAGAAGCCGAGCGTCCGGAACAGCCTGTCGAGCGGAAGCCGGGCGGCGGAGAAGCGGAGTTCCGCAAGGCGGCCGGCACCGATTCGGCGCTGCATCTCCATCTGCCAGAGCCGATCCTGGGCATGCACGTATCCCAGGGCGAAATAGGCGTCCGCATCATTGGCAGCGAAGATATGGGGAACCGCATTCCGGTCGCGCATGACCTGGACAGGCGCACGAAGGCTGGGAACGCGCAGCGTGCCGTCGTAATCGGGCACGGCGGACAGGAGCCACAGATAGGCCGCTCCGGCCGCGACGGGCAGCAAAGCGACCAGAACGATCAGGCACCGCAGGAGCGCTTTCATGAAGGCTGGCTTCCCTACGCGACGGGGATCCGGCCCGGGGCGGATCAGGCAAGGTTTAACCGAAAATCCCCGGACCAGGAACGCCGTCCGGCGCAGCCGGCTTTATGATGAGCAACGATATTATCGCGGCGGCGGGTTTCGCCTGCGATGCTTCCGGTGACCCGTTCCGGTCCGACAACAACGCTGCGAATTTGTTTTGCCGGGACGGGTTGGGTTCAGAATTCCCGCAGAATCAACTATTTGGAAGTCTACGACGTCCGCCGTCCTTTGCCGGAGGAGACGGTCCATTGACCCAGACTTTCGACACTGCGGCCGCCATGGTCGCCGCGCTGCAGCCGGACGAGCCGGTCTATTGCCTTCGGCCCCATGTGCTGCACGACACCGCCCGGCGCTACGTGAACGCATTTCCGGGCAAGGTGCTCTACGCGGTGAAGTGCAATGACGACCCGCGTATTCTCCGCGCACTGTACGAAGGCGGCATCCGCCATTTCGATACGGCCTCGATGGCCGAGGTGCGGACGGTCTCCGATCTGTTCGGAGAGCCTGCGTGCCATTTCATGCATCCCGTGAAGGGACGCCGGACCATCGAAGAGGCGTATTTCCGGTACGGGATCCGCAGCTTCGCCCTCGATCACGAGGACGAACTGGCGAAGCTGGTCGACGTGACGAAAGGGGCAGCGGACCTGACGCTCGTTGTCCG
>JAJUFW010000390.1 GCA_029263555.1 Alphaproteobacteria bacterium | reverse complement strand
CATGGCCGCCGGGGCGACGGCCCTTCATCATCTGGTTCTGAATTTCGTCCTGCCATATGCCGTGTTTCCGGGCGGGGCCAGCCTCGGCCGCGTGCTGCTCCATGCGGTGATCGTGGTGCTGGAAACCTGCGCCCTGGTCGCACTGACGATCAGTATCGAGCGCCTCTTCAGATCCATGACGGACGCGGTGGACCGGGCCGCCGCCAAGGAGACGGAGGCGGAACTGCTGCGGCAGCAGCGTGCCGAGGACGAGCGTCGAAAGGGAGAGCAGGACCGCAAGGCGGAGATGGCCGAGCTGGCCGACGCCTTCGAGAACAGCGTCCGGCGCGTGGCCGCAGAAGTATCGGTGGCCGCGACCGAGATGACCCGTGCCTCCGAGGGAATCGCCCGGTCGATTGCCGCCATACGCCAGCAGGCGAGTGCCTCGGGAGAAACGGTCGACGGAACCTCGAGCAGCGCCGACCGGGTCTCGACGGCGCTCGAGAAGCTTTCGACTTCGGCCGCCATGATCCGTTCCGAGGTGGAGCGTTCGGCGACTGCCGCGGGCGACGCGGATGCCGCCGTCCGCAGCACCGACGAAACGGCTCGTGGTCTGGCCGACGCGGCGCGCAAGATCGGCGACGTCATTGCCCTCATCAACGCCATCGCCGCCCAGACCAACCTGCTGGCGCTGAATGCGACGATCGAGGCGGCGCGCGCCGGGGAAGCCGGGAAGGGCTTCACCGTGGTCGCGAATGAGGTGAAGTCGCTCGCCGGGCAGACCGCACGCGCCACCCAGGAGATCGAGGCCCAGATCACCGCGATCCAGAGCATCGCCGAAATGGTCCTGTCCTCCATCGGCTCGATCGGCGAGCGTGTTTCCGAGATGACGGAGATCGCGGCCCAGATCACCTTGGTGGTGGAGGAACAGCACGAGACCATGGAACGCATCGCAGGCGAAGCCTCCATGGTTGCAGCCGGCGTGCGGGACGTGGCAGAGGCGGCAGCCGCTATCAGCGGAACCGCGACGGAAGCCGCTACCGGGGCGGACCGGGTATACGAAGCCGCCCAAGGCCTGCTGACGCATTCCGGCGCGTTGGAGCAGGCGGCCGATTCCTTCCTCGCCCGGGTCCGGGCCGGCTGACGCGGGCAGGGGGGATGCAGGCCAGGGGCAGGGGGCTTTCGCCCGTCATCCGCCCGGCGATGCCGGCGATCGGAATTGCCCGAGGCGGCCCGACGCCGGCATTTTGAAGCCGCGATGCCGATGGCGTTCCTGCCGGATGCGGACCGGTCCCGCCGGGCACCTGGCGTCCCCCGGCATGGCTCGCAGCGGTCTATCCGGCCGGGGCGGCCGCGCGGTGGAGCAGGGCCCGAAAGCGGAAATCGCCGCGCAGGACGTCGAGATCGCTGCCGTTGTGCATCCACGCAACCAGCTCGTGATGAGCATGCGGGATCGCGCGAGCCAGGAGTTCGATCGCCTGGTCATGGGCGCCAAGGAGGACCTGTACGCAGGCAAGATTGTACAGGACCAGGAAATCGTCGGGATCGATCAGGGCGGCCGCCCCCATAAAGGCCGCCCGTGCGTCCTCGGGATCCCACTCCAGCTTGCGGGTCGCACGCTCGAAGCCGCGGAAATCCGCGGAAATGGCCTCGCTTTCGCGTCCCAGCGCCCGGTACGCACAGCCCGCCAGGATCAGCGCCTGATAATCGTCGGGCGCCACCTCGGCCGCACGCTCGTAATGGGCTGCGGCGTCCTGTTGCTTGCCTTGCCTGACGCAGGCCTGGGCATAGAAAATGTGCCCTTCGAACAGATCCGGATCCAGCCGGAGCGCGTGCTGGAACTCGCGCTCTGCCTCGGCATGATCGCTGTTGATGGACAGGGCGAGCCCGCGGGAGGCATGAACCTCCGCCAGTTCCGGGTCAAGCTCCAGCGCTCTTGCGCTTGCCGCCCGGACATCGTCGATCGACGCTTCGAAGTCGTAATTCAGGAACCGGAAGGCATCGCAGTCGGCAATCCAGGCATAGGCCCGCGCATAGTCCGGGTCGATGTCGATCGCCCGGGCGAACATGCGGCGGGCGACGTCGTATGATCGCTTGGAGTGCCGGTTGAAGAACTGACGGCCGCGAAGATAGAACTGGTAGGCCTCGACATTGCGGGTCGGAACCTTGCGGATGGCGCTGCTTTCCTGCGGCAGCAACCCGACCTTCAGGGCATCGACGATGCTGTGCGCAATCTCGTCCTGGACTCCGAAGATGTCGGTCAGGTCCCGATCATAGCGTTCCACCCAGAGATGGCCGCCGCTCGGCCCGTCGATCAGCTGCGCCGTGATCCGGACCCGGTTCATGACCCTGCGGACGCTGCCCTCGAGGACATAACGGACGCCCAGATCCTGGCAGACCTGTTGCACCTTGGCGGGCTTGCCCTTGTAGGTGAAGGACGAATTGCGGGCGACGACGAACAGGCCGGACACCTTCGAAATGCATATTTTCGTGTGAACGATCGCCTTCCTCGCGCGTCCATTCGGAAAGGTGTTCGCCCCAGAAACTCACGAGACCTGGAGGAAAGGAATGCCAACCGCCATCGAGGGGCTCGAGGCCGCCCGAGAACTGATTTCGGACGAAGCGCGGTGGACATCGGGGACATTTGCCCGGGCAGTGGATGGGACGCCGTCCCATCCGTCCGATCCGGAGGCCTGTCGGTGGTGCGCGCACGGCGCCATCCGTCGGACATTCGATCGGGGAACCGGCCCGGTCGGCAGCGACCCCGAATATGCGCATGCGTGTTCCGTCCTGGATGCGGCCGCGCGGGAACTGTACGGCGCGAACTCGCCGGCGATCGAGATGGCAGCGGGTAGCTGGAGCTATATCGGCGTCAACGACGTGCTGGGGCATCGAGCGGTTCTGCAGGTCTACGATCGGGCGATCGCTCGGTTGAAGGCGTCGACGCGGCCGCGATCATCGCCTTTAAGCTGCTGGATCCTGTATCATCGTGATTTTCCATAATATACATTATCCGACTTTGACATATCGGGATCCGGCCCTCCCTCCATCGCCGGACACGGGTTTTCTGCACCCGCATCCTGTTCCTCATCGATGTCAGATGTCCGGCGTCAGCATCTCGGGCGGTGCCATTATCGCGGATCAGGTCACCGGCTATTCCCGCAGATTTCGCGTGCGTCGATAGCGATTGGCCGCATCGGGACATCCCGTGAAAGAACATCCATCGGCGTCTTGCGAATCGTCGCGGCGCATCGGCATGCCGACGCGGTCCTTGGTAGCCCTTGTCAGGATTTCAGCGAGCGCGGCCGGCTTCCTTAGACCTCTACCAATCCGGCGCACTCCCGCGAACGACATGAGCCATATTCCATCCGCATCCGCATCGGCAAGACGAGGTCGCCCCGGCCGGGTTCGGATCGTCCCGCGCCGAATTCCGGACCTTTTCCCCAATCGGCGGTTTAAAGGACTTGGTAACCGACGCAGAGCCCCCTATATTCCCCCCGTTCGATCCGGAGGCTTACGCGTCTCTCGAGCGAGACGCGCCGCCTCAGCCGGTCAGGTTCTGCCGCCCGGCGATCCGACAAGACGCCTCTCCTCCTACGTCCTCCTCCGCCGAGCCCCGTGCCTCGCGCGACCCCGTCGGTCCCGCGTGCACGTCTCCATTACCGTTTTTGAGGAAAGGTCCTTGCCCTTGTCATTCGCCGAACTTTGCCTT
>JAJUFW010000463.1 GCA_029263555.1 Alphaproteobacteria bacterium | reverse complement strand
CGGGCGGCCGGGGTGTGCAGTTCGAACACCATCTACGACGAGATGCTGGATCGCGCCAAGGCCGACGTCTACATGCTCATCAGCGAGACGGAATACGGCCCCTATCCCTATGCCGGCATTCCCTGGTTCAGCACGGCCTTTGGGCGGGACGGCATTCTCACGGCCTTTCAGATGCTCTGGCTGGACCCGACGATCGTCAGGGGCGTCCTGCGCTACCTCGCCGCGAACCAGGCCAAGGATGAGGATCCGGAATCCGACGCCGAGCCGGGGAAGATCCTGCACGAGACCCGGGGCGGCGAGATGGCGCGGCTGCGGGAGGTACCGTTCGGGCTCTACTACGGCACCGTGGACGCGACACCCCTCTTCGTCATGCTGGCCGGCGCCTATTTCGACCGGACCCTGGACCTGAAGACCATTACCGAGCTCTGGCCCAATATCGAGGCCGCGCTGGACTGGATCGACAGGTTCGGCGATCGCGACGGGGACGGCTTCGTGGAATATGGAAGGCGCAATCCGGACGGGCTGATCAACCAGGGCTGGAAGGACAGCCAGGACAGCGTCTTTCACGCGGACGGCAGCCTGGCGAAGGGGCCGATCGCGCTGGTCGAAGTGCAGGGCTATGTCTATGCCGCCAAGCGCTACGCGGCGCGGATGGCACGGCTGATGGGGCTTCCCGAACGGGCCGATGCGCTGGAACGCGACGCCTTCCTGCTGCGCCGGAGGTTCGACGAAGCCTTCTGGTGCGAGGATATCGGGATCTACGCCCTGGCCCTCGACGGCGAGAAGCGGCCTTGCCGGGTGCGGACCTCGAATGCGGGCCATGCCCTGTTCAGCGGCATCGCCGATCCCCACAGGGCCGAGCGGGTCGCCGCCAGGCTACTGGACGGGGAATCGTTCTCGGGCTGGGGGGTGAGGACGGTGGCGGCCACGGAAAGCCGCTACAACCCGATGTCCTACCACAACGGATCGATCTGGCCGCACGACAACGCACTGATCGCGCTGGGGCTGTCACGCTACGGCATGAAGCGGCACGTGCTGCAGATCCAGAAGGGGCTGTTCGACGCCTCGACCTATATGGAGTGGCGCCGGCTTCCCGAGCTGTTCTGCGGCTTTCCCCGCCGGCAGGGGAAGGGTCCGACCTTCTATCCGGTGGCCTGCGCGCCCCAGGCCTGGGCCGCGGCGACGCCGTTCGGCCTCTTGCAGGCTGCGCTGGGGCTTGAATTCGACCCGGGCGCCGGAGAGATCCGGTTCAATCGTCCGGCGATGCCGGATTTCCTGGGCGAGCTGAAGCTGACCGGGCTGACGCTGGGCGACGCCTCGGTCGATGTCCTGCTGACCCGCCATTCCTATGGCGACGTTGCCGTGACCGTGCTCGAGCGCCGCGGCAGCGTCCGGGTCGTGACGATCAACTGAGCGGAAGCTGGCGCGAGGCGCTGTGCTCGACCCAGTAGACGACGGCGTCCAGCACCTCTCGCGCCGGCCCCACCGCAAGCGTTTCGCCGCGGCCGTGGACGGCCTCGTACCAGCCGGCCTCCGGCTGGGCGACGATCAGGATCGGGCTTTCCTGCCCGTCGATCAAGGTTCCGATGTAAAGGGCTTCGGTCCCGTCGGCGTCATTGACCCAGGCCCATCCGCCGGAAAGCCCGACGGCGCACCAGCGCCGGGCGACCGATTCCAGCACGGCCCGTTCCATGCCGCGCACGAGATCAGCGATGACGTGACTCAATGCATTCTCCCTCATCCGTCGGAGGGAGAATGCGCTCTGTTTGGTAACCAAATTCTTAATGGGCCGGGTCGTGCCGGTCAGCTCGTCACGACGGTGAAGCTGGATTCGTCCTCCTTCGGCCGATCGGTGGGTAGACGGGTTCCCGTGATCAGGAAATGGACATTCTCCGCGATGTTGGTCGCGTGATCCCCGATGCGTTCGATGTTCTTGGCAATGAACAGGTAGTGGGCGCCCGCTGCGCAACGGTCCGGCTGGTCGGCCATGGCCTGAAGGATCGCGGCAAAGATCCGGGTATGGAGCGCGTCGACCTCCCGGTCGCGCCGCCATGCGGCAAGGGCCCGGTCGGCATCGCGATCGGCATAGGCCCGGGCGACGTCGCCCACGATCTCGAGCGCCAGCCGTCCCATGGGCACCAGATCGCGGGACATTTCCAGCGATTCCATGCGGGCAAGCGCGATCACGCGCTTGGCGATGTTCGCCGCGTAATCGCCGATCCGCTCCAGATCCGCCGCGATCCTCAGCGCGGCGATGGTGCGCCGCAGGTCTCCGCCCATGGGCTGACGCAGGGCCAGGAGCCGGATCACGTCGTCGTCGACATGCTGCTCCAGCACGTCGAGCTGCCGGTCGCCCGCGACGACTCGTTGCGCCGCGGCCGCATCGGCCGCTTCCAGGCAGTCGAGCGCGGCCGCGAACTGGGCGCAGGCGATCCGGCCCATCTCGTTGATCGAACTCTTCAGGTCCTGCAGCTGGTTTTCGAAGGCCGTTACGATATGGGGCATGGGATCGTGCTCCAGTCCTGCCGGTCGGATGCCGCGACGGGCAGGATACTCTCAAGGAGCCGGCATTTCGATGACCCCGCAGGCGATCCGGTCGCCGGCGTTGCCGGCCGGGTCCGATCGATAATCGTCGGGGCCCGCGTGGATCACGATCGCCGTGCCTCCCTCCGGAAATAGTGTCCCCTCCGCGCCTTCCTCGAGCGTGACGCCGACGGCCAGGAGATCGCTTTCCAGCACGCCGTCCTCCCCGACATGAATGTTGGGCAGGTCCCCGGCATGGGCCCCTTCGGCATTCATGATCCCGTGGTGACGTTCGCCGGGATTGTAGTGTCCCCCGGCCGACTCGAAGGTCGGCGGCTCACACGCGCCGTTCTCGTGAAGGTGGATGGCATGTACGCCCGGCGGCAGGGATCGGAGCTGCGGCTGGATCAGCACGCCGTGCGGCGTCTCGACCAGGGCCGCGGTGCCGACGGGATTGCCTTCCCGATCGATCAGGTTCGCCGTGGCGATGGTCGGATCCTCTCCGGGGATCTGT
>JAJUFW010000178.1 GCA_029263555.1 Alphaproteobacteria bacterium | reverse complement strand
GGTCCGTCCCGGCCGACGGATCGAGACCGCCGGCCTGGTGCTGGTCCGCCAGCAGCCCGGGACGGCGAGCGGCGTCATCTTCATCACGATCGAGGACGAGACCGGGGTCGCCAACCTGATCTGCTGGCCGGACGTCGTCCGGGAATATCGCAAGGCGGTACTGAAGGCGGCTCTTCTGAGCGTCCGCGGCCGGGTCCAGCGCGAGAGCGGCGTCACCCATATCGTGTGCGAACGGCTGGAAGACCTGACCCTCCTCCTCCGCACCTTGAGCGACCGCGACCGGACGGCCGGAACCCGTTCCCCGTCCCTGCCGCGGGGCGACGATCCGCGCGCCTCCAGGCCCCGACAGTTGCCGCTGTGGCGAAGCCGCGATTTCCGATGAGCCGCAGCCGGCCTTGATCCGAGGCCCCGCCCGGCACGCGCCCGGCCGATTCGCATCCATATTTCCCGAAGAACGAAACAAACTGATTTCTTTTTCATTTATTGGGCACAAAACATACATGATCGACCCGGCCGCGAAGAGCCGGAGCCGAAAAAGCCAGCGGAGGAAACGCCCATGGAGACGCGCACCCGGATCGGCGCAACGCTCGGACTCGTCGCGGTATCGGCGCTTGCCGCCTTTCAGGCACCCCCGGCCGGGGCGCAGTCGCAGGCGCTCACGGAAATCACCGTCGTCCTTCCCAATCCTTCGGCGATCAACAACTTCCCCCTGCATGTCGCCATCGGCGAAGGCTTCTTCGAAGAGGAAGGTCTGTCCGTGACCGTAGAGGCGGTGGACGGATCGTCCCAGGTCCTTCAGGCCATGTCCGCCGGGCAGGCCCAGATCGGCCAGCCGGGACCGGCCCCGGTCCTGGCCGCCCGGGCCCGCGGCGAAGACGTCGTGTTCATCTACAACCATTTCGCCAAGAGCGTCTTCGGCGTCGTCGTGCCGGAGGACTCCGAGATCCGGGAGCCGGCCGATCTCAAGGGCACGACCATCGGCGTCGGGACGGCCGACGGCGCAGAGGTCGGCTTCACCCGCGCGATCCTGACCGATGTGGGCCTGACCGAAGGCCAGGATTACGAGTTCCTGCCCGTGGGCGACGGCGGTCTCGCAGCTGCGGCCTTCCTGCGGGGCGACGTCGCCGCCTATGCCGCCGCGGTCAGCGACGCCGCCATCATGGAGGCCCGGGGTATCGACCTCCGGGAGATCACGCCCGAGGCGTATCTCAGCTATTTCGGCAACGGCTATGCCGCCATGCGGTCCTATATCGAAGAGAACCGCGACACCATCGTCCGCTTCGGGCGGGCAATCGTCCGGGCGACGGAATTCGGCCTCGATCCCGCGAACCAGGAAAGAGTGCTGGAGCACACGACGGCGGGCAATCCCCAGGAGGGCGAGGATCGGGAATTCGCAACGGCGCTGTTCGAGGCCATCAAGGACCGCATCACCCCGGCCGATCCCTCCCGGGGCTGGGGCTATCAGCCGCCTGAGCATTGGGAGCTGTGGCATCAGAGCGCGGTCGAGACCGGCACCATCAGCGAGCCCCTTCCCGACCTCACGGCCGCCTATACGAACGAGTTCGTCGAAAGCTGGAACGAGGGCGCGCCCTGATGGCGGCAAGCGTCGCCTTCGATCCCGCGACCCAGGCCCGCCCCAGGGGCCGGCCCGTCTACGAGCTGCACGGGGTCAGCAAGACCTTCACCCGGCGGAACGTCCAGGCCCTGGACAAAGTGGACCTGCTGCTCACCGAAGGCAGCTTCTCGGCCGTCATCGGACCCAGCGGCTGCGGCAAGTCGACCCTGCTCAAGATCATGGCCGGGCTGCTGCCGCCCTCGGAAGGAAGCGTCGTCCTGGAGGGAAAGCCGGTGACCGGGCCCCGGCGCGACATCGGGATGATGTTCCAGCAGGCGACCCTGTTCCCCTGGCTCACCACGATCGAGAACATCGTCCTTCCGATCGAGATCCGGGACGGCAAGGCCGCCGCCCGCGCCGCCTACGACAAGGCCCGGTCTCTTCTGGAGCTGGTCGGGCTCAGCGGCTTCGAGCGGGTCTATCCGAACGAGCTGTCGGGCGGCATGGCCCAGCGGGCGGCGATCTGCCGGATGCTGATCACCGAACCGGCGGTGCTCCTGCTCGACGAGCCGTTCAGCGCCCTCGACGAGCTGAGCCGCGACTTCATGAACATGGAGATGCAGCGGATCTGCCTCGAACGGAACGCGACGGCCTTCCTCGTCACCCATTCGATCCCCGAAGCGGTGATCCTCTCCGACGTGGTCCATGTCATGTCGGCGCGGCCCGGCCGCTTCATCGAATCCGTTGCCATCGACCTGCCCCGACCGAGGACGCTCGACATGATGACGGGTCCCCGCTTCGGTGCGCTGGTCCAGCGGATCCGAAGCCATCTCGACCAGGGAGCCTTCACATGAGTCAGGCGCAGACGACGTCGGATGCCCCCGCTCCTCCGGCCTCGACCGTGTGGACCGAGGAGACGTCCTGGATCGACCGGATGCCGCGGCCGGTCGCGATGCTGCTGCTGCTCGCGGCCTTCCTCCTGACCTGGCAGGCGGTCTACGGGATGGAGCTCGTCTCCCGGATCATCCTGCCCTCGCCCCTGGAGACCGCCGAGGACCTGGTCGTCGTGGGCCGGAATCTCCTGTCCGGCGACTACATGCTGGCCGCGCTCTGGGTCACCACACAGGAAGTGCTCTGGGGTTTCCTCATCGCCGTCGCCCTGGGCTTTCTGCTGGGCGTCCTGGTCGGGGAGACGGCCTTCGGCGAACGGGCGGTCATGCCCTATCTCGTCGCCATCAACACCATGCCGAAGGTGGCCTTCGCGCCCCTGTTCGTGTCCTGGCTCGGCTTCGGCATCGCCTCGAAGGTCGCGCTTGCCGCCTTCATCGCCTTCTTTCCGGTGATCGTCGGGACCGCCGCCGGACTTCACGCTGCCGACGCCAACGCCCGGATGCTGTTCCGCACCATGGGCGCCAGCCGCTGGCAGACGCTGGTCCAATTGAAGCTGCCGGCGGGAATGCCCCATTTCTTTTCGGGCCTGAAGAACGCCGCCGTACTGGTCGTGGTCGGCGCAGTGGTCGGCGAATTTCTGGGCGGCGGCAAGGGATTCGGAGAGCTGATCCGCGTCGCCGCGGCCCAGCTCGACACCCCGCGGGTCTTCTCGCTCATCATCTATCTCAGCCTGCTCGGGCTTGCGACCTTCTGGGTCGTCGCCTTCATCCAGCGCCGCTTCGTGTTCTGGCACAAGGAGACCGTCGCGGACGGAACGCTGGGCCAGTAGCGGGCAACCGGCAATGGACAGGATCGCCAAGGCGACGAGCGCGACCCAGGTCTACGAGAAGCTTCGCGCGGATCTGATCCAGGGGACGCTCAAGCCCGGCCAGAAGCTGCAGATCGACTTCGTATCCTCGCGCTACGGGGCGGGGCTCAATCCGGTGCGCGAAGCCCTGAACCGGCTCTCATCCGAAGGGCTGGTCGACCGCCGCGACCAGCGCGGCTTCTTCGTCCCGCCGGTGTCGATCGAGCATTGGCGGGAACTGGTCAAGACGCGCTGCTGGGTCGAGGCGAAGGCGCTGGAGGAATCGATCGGCAACCGGAACCAGGCCTGGGAGGAACGGGTCGTCCTCGCCTTCCACCGCCTGTCGCGCACGCCCTGGAACCTGCCGGGCGGGACCCTGGCGGCCAACCCGGTCTGGGAGGAACGGCACCGTGCCTTCCATATCGCGCTTCTGTCCGCCTGCGGCTCGTCGATCCTCATCGACTTCTGCGAGGACCTGATGGACCAGGCCCAGCGCTACCGCTTCATCTCCGTGGCTTCGACCTTCCCCCACCGGGACACGGTCGCCGAACACAGGGGCATCATGGAAGCGGCGCTCGACGGCGACGCGCCCCTCGCGACCCGGCGCCTGACCGAGCATTACATGATCACCTTCAAGGCGGTGGAGGATAAGATCGGGCGGTGACGAACCCGCCGCTGCCCTCTCCACCCGTTCGGACAACGGCAACCAGAACGAAGGAAAGCCATGAAGCTTCTGCGTTACGGCCCTCCGGGCAAGGAAAAGCCCGGCATCCTCGATGCCGGCGGCACCATCCGGGACCTCACCGGCATCATCCCCGATCTGGCCGGAGAGGCACTGCTGCCCGAAACGCTGAACCGGCTGCGCGGCATCGACCCGTCGACGCTGCCGGCGGTCGAGGGCAGCCCGCGCCTGGGACCTTGCGTCGGACGCATCGGCAAGGTCGTCGCGATCGGCCTGAACTACGCGGATCACGCGGCGGAGTCGGGAATGGAGGTGCCCCCCGAACCCGTCGTCTTCATGAAGGCGACGAGCGCGATCTGCGGCCCGAACGACGCCATCGAGATTCCCCGCGGCGCCGAGAAGGTGGACTGGGAGGTCGAACTCGGCGTCGTGATCGGAAAGCCGGCGAAATATGTGTCCGAAGAGGACGCGATGGACCACGTCGCCGGATACTGCATCGTCAACGACGTGTCCGAGCGGGCATTCCAGATCGAACGCTCGGGCCAATGGGTCAAGGGCAAGAGCGCCGACACCTTCGCCCCGATCGGGCCGTGGCTGGTGACCCGCGACGAGGTGCCGGATCCGCAGGACCTCGCCATGTGGCTGGAGGTGGACGGCCGGCGCTTCCAGGACGGATCGACCCGGACCATGGTCTACGGCGTCCGCTATCTGGTCAGCTATCTCAGCGGCTTCATGAGCCTGCAGCCCGGAGACGTGATCGCGACCGGGACGCCGCCCGGCGTCGGCATGGGCCAGAAGCCGCCGGTCTATCTGAAGCCCGGCAACCGGGTGCGGCTGGGCATCGAAGGGCTGGGAACGCAGGAGCAGATGGTCATCGCCGGCTGACGTCCCTTCCGCAAGGAGAGGTTCAGGTCCGGCCGCACGAGAGGCCAGGGCAGCCGGACCCGATTGACAACGAAGCGAGGCTAAGTGATGCGCATCGGAATCGCCGGATTGGGCCGGATGGGCTCGGCCCTTGCCGACCGCCTGAGAGAGGTCGGACACAGCCTTGTCGTCTGGAACCGCACGCCCGAGAAGGCGGTGCCCATCGTGGACGCCGGGGCTGCTCTCGCCCGCAGCCCGGCCGAACTTGCCGAGCAGTCGGAGACGATCATCACCTGCCTGACCGACGCCGCGGCGATCGAAGCGGTCTATGCCGGAAAGGACGGCCTGCTGGCGGCCGATATTCAAGGCCGGCTGTTCATCGAGACCAGCACGGTCCGGCCGGAGACCCAGCGCGGCCTGGCAGAGCGGGTCCGGGCGAAGAACGGGGTCTTCATCGAATGCGCGGTGAGCGGCACGACGGGCCCCGCCCGGCAGGGCCGGCTGATCGGACTGGCGGGCGGCGAGGCCGATGACATCGACCGGGCCCGCCCGATCCTGGAGCAGTTCTGCCGCCGTATCGAGCATGCTGGGCCGGTCGGCGCCGGCGCCAGCCTGAAGCTGGCCGTCAACCTGCCGCTGGTCGTCTACTACCAGGCGCTGGGCGAAGCGTATGCGCTGTGCCGGCACCTGGGGCTCGATCCGGAGCGGCTGATCGACCTCTTCGCCGACACTTCCGGCGGCGCCAACATCCTGAAGGCCCGGGGATCGATCATCGCCGCGACGCTTCGGACCGGCGACCCCCCGCCGGTCACCTTCGACATCGATTCCGTCCGGAAGGACCTGCAGACGATGATCGCCGAAGGCAAGGCGCTCGGCTTCCCGCTCCCGGTCACCGAGCGCGCGCTGGAGATCTATGACGAGGCGAGCCGAAGCACGTGGGGCGACCGCGATGCGACCAGCATGCCCGCCTTCTGGTCCGGCCGCAAACGAGGCTGAGCCGGTTCCGCCGCGAAGGTTCGGGCAGGCTTCCGTCTCCTGGAACCGGCCCGTCCGCGGGACGAAAACCTGATGATCGTGCTAGTCTCCCCGGCGTTCTTGTTGGGGGGAAGGAGCACTCACTTGAACCTGCGGCATCAGATCGTGGCGCTGGCGGTCGTCCCGCTCGTGCTGGCGATCCTCACGATCACAACCTTCATCACCTGGCAGTCGACCCATCTGGTGCGGAGCAGCATCGACACCTTCGAGCGGAACATGCTGAAGGCGAAGGAGACCGAACTGCTCAACCTCACCAATCTGGCGCTGTCGGCGATACAGGAGATCTACGATGCGGCTGGCCCGGACGACGAGGCGGCCAAGGAGAAGGTCCGCGCCATCCTGACGTCTCTGGACTACGGCGTGGATGGCTATTTCTTCGTCTACGACTACGACGGCAACAACATCGTCCATCCCCGCCAGGCTTTCCGCCCCGGCCGCAACTGGCTGGACCTCGTCGACCCGGACGGGAACCGGGTCATCGCCAACCTGATCGAGAAGGGCAAGCAGGGAGGCGGACTGTACCAGTACAAGTGGGAGAAGCCCTCGACCGGCGCCATGGCCGACAAGCTGTCCTTCGCGGTCGGCCTCGACAAGT
>JAJUFW010000542.1 GCA_029263555.1 Alphaproteobacteria bacterium | reverse complement strand
GGCGAGCCGGCCGGCATCCCCTACCAAGTCATCGCCTACGAGCATTCGTATCAGGGCGTGCTCACCATCTCGCAGAAGCTCTACGACTGGTGCCGCGGCATGGGCATTCCGGAGGGCAAGCTGGTCTATGCCCCGAACGCACCCTCCTACCCGCTGTCGCAGGAAACGATAAACGCGATCATGGAGGAGCGCCGCGCCCGCACCGACGGCAAGCTTCGGGTCGCCTATATCGGCCGGCTGGACCGGCAGAAGGGGCTGGACCGGCTGGACGCGCTGATCCGGGTCACCCGCGATACCATGCCATCGATCGAATGGCGGGTGGTCGGCGGAAGCGTGCTGGCCGAAAGCGGCAGCGGTCCCGACCTGCGCGCCATCGAGCCGGTCCGCAAGCCGCCGACCCGTTCGCCCGACGAGTTGACCGAGCATCTGGCCTGGGCCGACGTCCTGGTCATGCCGTCCTATTTCGAGGGCGTTCCCCTGATGATGCTGGAGGCGATGCGCGTCGGGGTGGTTCCGGTCGCGACCCGGGTCGGCGCGGTCCACGAGATCGTGGACGACAGCCGTACCGGCTTCCTGGTCGAAAGCGGTTCGCTGCACGACGTGATCGGCCAGATGCTGCGCCATCTCGCCACCCTGGCGGGCGACCGCGGACGCCTGATCGCCATGGCGGAAGCCGCCGCGCAAGCAGCGGCCAGCCAGACCTGGGACAAGACGGCGGAAGCCGTGGCCCAGAGCCTCGACAGGCTGTCCCGCGGCGGCGTCGCCCAGGCACCGACCATCGACGAACCTGTTCTGCTTAAGGCCTCGTGACGTCATGACCATTTTCCGGCAGCCCACCCACGCGATCGCAGATGCCGGCGGCGGCCTGCGCGCCTTTCAACCCACCCTTCCCTACCCTCTGGGGGACGAGGAGCCGCGTCCGCAGACCGGGAGACCGCGCAAGATCGTGGCACTGATTCCGGCGGGCGAGGTCTATGACCGGACCAATGTGCGGTGGTTCGCTCACAACGATCCGGCCCGGGACCTGAAGGACTTCTACAACGCGGGCGACATGTTCGTTTATGAGGCGTCGCTCCGGCTCCTCGACTTCGACGAGCTCGAGGTGATCCCGCTCCAATCCAATCTGGACCAGCGGACGATCGACCGTCTGAACGACGAGGCCGCCTACTGCTTCGTGCGCGGGTCCAACTACATCCACAACGAGATGGAATGGGGCAACCTGCCTGAGGTGGTGGACCGACTGAGGATGCCGGTGGTGGCTTTCGGCATCGGCGCGCAGGCCCCGAAATTCGGCAAGGTCGAGATGTCCGACCGGACCCGGCGCTTCCTCCAGGTGATCTCCGACCGGTCGAACAAGATCGGCGTGCGCGGCGCCTTCACGGCCGAGGTGCTAGCCGATATCGGAATCCGGAACGTCGAGACGATCGGCTGCCCCAGCCTCATGCGCCACAACCGGCCGTCCCTGGACATCCGCATCAAGCCCTGGGAGGAGGTGCGCAAGGTCGGCTTCACGCTGACCCGCGGACTGTGGCCCATGTACTGCGACAACATCCCGAAATCCCGCCGGATGCAGCGGGAGATGATGCTGACCCTGGGCCGGACCCATGACCTGACGATCATGTCGCAGGGTGAGATGCCCGAGAAGATCTACTTCTACGGGGAGGAGTCGCTCATCCCGTCGGCATTCGACGCCCTGGTAAAGGACGGGTGGTTCGAGGGTCCGGACGACCCGCTGGTCCAACTCTATCGCGAGCGCATGTTCTTCGGCCGGTCACCGGCGGAGTACGAGCGTCTGGTTCAGGGGTTGGACCTGGTTCTGGGCTTCCGGCTGCACGGCAACATCATGGCGCTCGCCAACGGGATACCCGCCGTCTACGTCGTCTACGACACGCGGACCCGGGAACTGGTCGATCTGCTCAAGATCCCGGCGTACGACGTGTCGACCGAGGAGGAGTTCGACATCGGCCGCTTCTATACGCAAGCCGCCTTCGACACGTTCAACGAACGCTACCGCCTCATGTACCGGAAGATGGCGGCATTCCTGGACGACAACGGAGTCGCCCACCGCATGAGGTACGACGATCCGGCGCCCCAGGGCGGCCGGTGACCGGCAAGCCGGCGGCGGCCCGCGGTCTGTGATGCTGCCTCCCCTTCACTCCGCGCCGCCGCCGGTGAGCCGTACACGCACCCGGGCAAGATCCCGATCCCGACCGATGGCGCAGCCATCGAGATTGTAGCGGGTGAAATAGAGATAGGCCTCGTCGGCCACCGTTTCGAAATTGCGTGACGGGCTCGACGGGTCAAGCAGGGAGGGGTAGCCGATCGACCATTGTTGGGCCGGACATGAGAAATGGCCCCAGGTCGGCACCTCCCATACGAGAGTGGGCCAGGACCATTGAACAAGATCGCGCGACACAGCAGCGTACACGCCGGACACGGGCTCGGCGCCCGGTTCCGGCGGCCTGAGCGCCGCCTGGAGGGCGATGAAAAGGCCGGACGGCTCGTGCCGAACGAGACTGGTGACCGATCCCGTCAGAAGGCCGGCACCGACCGGCGCACAGACATGCCCGTCCGGATCGGCCGCCGGTTCCCGATAGGG
>JAJUFW010000355.1 GCA_029263555.1 Alphaproteobacteria bacterium | reverse complement strand
CTCGCTCTTCAGGGTCGCGACGAACAGGTTTCCGCTCCGGAACGCGATGCCTTCGGACGGATAGGAGGCGTCGCCCCAGACGGTGACGAAGTCAATGAAGGGCGGTTCCCGGCCGCTCCCATGGCCCTGGATCAGCCGTAGTTGCCGCCGCGTCGGAGGACGTTGATCTCGTCCTGGCCGCCGAGCCCGAACTCCCCGGACGGACCGTGTTCCGATGCGAACAGATCCCCCGTTCCCGGGTGCCAGGCCAGGCCCTCCGGATTGCGATGGCCCAAGAACCAAACCGTAGACCCCGGAAAGCGATTGTCGTCCGGGACCGCGCCTTCCGGACTGACGCGCCGGATCTTGCCCGCAAGGGAGCCCGGGTCCTGAGCAAGCTCGGGCCTGGATGCATCGCCCGTCGTCACGTAGAGCATGCCGTCCGGCCCGAATGCCATCCGTCGGCCGTCATGGAAGGACGAAGCCGGTATGCCCGCGATCATCTTATCGTCGACGATGCCCGGTCGCCTTCATTCCGCAGGCGAAGCACGCGATTGGCGTCCTCTCCGTTCCTGGACGTCATCCAGCCGCGTCGTCGCCTGGCCGATCACAGGAGCATCGACGGCGTAAGACACGAGAGCCCCGGCCAACAGGGAGGCCTGGATCCATAATGGCTGACCGGCCATGCCATCCCCTTGCCGTCGGCGGAAATAGCGGTCCCGGGATATCGATTGCCGGAACGCAATCCGAACCGGCGGATGGGGAATGTGGTTCCCGCCTAGCGCTCCAGCGGGCAAACAGGCCCGCAGCCCGGGACGCCCGGCAGGCAGTATCGGACGCAGCATACGCGGCGGCGACCGACGGTGTCTCCCGTCTCCAGTCGCAACTGCCCATGCAGCATGTTCGGCACGCCATCCGCCCAGTTGCGCGAACCGAGCAGCCGTTCCATGACCCGGTCCGGCTCGGCGCTTCCCGGCAGCATCGTCCCGGCTTCCCGCACGGCCCAGGACATCAGCGTCGCAGCGTTCCCCCAGAAGAGCCGGGGCGCACCGCAGGACCATTCGACCAGCGCATCGATCACCGGATGGATCAACTCGCGAACGAGGCATTCGAATCCGGCTGGGCTGCCTCCCCTCGGAATCGGTGCTCCAAGTCCCGAAAGCACGAGCCCTGCCGGCAGCCCTTCCTCCAGCACGACGCCGACGCCCTCCGGGGATAGGTCGGGCATCCGATTTCCGAGGAGCCCTATGGCGACGAACGGAACGATCAGGCCGCCAAGGAAATACTGGGACCACAGCGATGCGACCGGCGCCCGGCACGCCGGCCCGAACCGCCCGCAATAGGTATCGAGCTCCCGCCCCAGGATCGTCGG
The DNA here is from genome assembly GCA_029263555.1 of Alphaproteobacteria bacterium. GTDB lineage: Bacteria > Pseudomonadota > Alphaproteobacteria > DSM-16000 > Inquilinaceae > JAJUFW01. The sequence continues at coordinate 2,665 of JAJUFW010000355.1, read as the reverse complement.
ATCGGACAGTCGCGACACCGAAACGGCAGGACCGAGGTCGCCTTCGATTCTGACTTTGCCGGCCAGATACGCGAAGGGTCCTACGAACACCGAGTCCAGGGTTTCCGGTTCCGCCAGCACGCTGTCCCATCCGGAGCTTGTCTGGAGTCGACAGCCGCGCGGGACCGTCGATCTTCCAGGCGGCCCCAGCCGCTGGAGGGCCAAGTCCGCCTATATTCCGGGCACTTATAATCCCGCTCGCCGGAAGTTGCAATTCATTATCAATCGCGGTAGAAGCCGCCCACCTGAGTTTGGGAACGGCCGCGCGCCCGTCGGCAATGCGGCCCTTAATCGGATGGGGGCAGATTTGACCACGCGCGGATACCGGACACATCGCCAGATCGCTCTGCTTGGAACCGCGATCGGCTACGCGATCGTGTCGCCGGCCTTCGGTCAGGAAGGGTCGACCGACGGCGAAACCGCGGCGCCACTGGTGCTGGACGAGCTTCGGATCGAAGCGGAAAGCGACGACATCCTGGTCCAGGACGGCTACGTTGCCACGCGCGGGCGGATCGGATCGAAAACCGACAACGACCTGATGAAGGTGCCCCAGTCCATCTCCGCGATCACCGAACGACAACTGGACGATCGCAATCCCCGGACCCTTCTCGAGGCGCTGAACTATACGGCAGGATCGCAGACCGGCGCCTTCGGGTTCGATCCCCGCTTCGATGCGTTCTCGCTCCGGGGTTTCGCATCCTACTACAACGGAACGTTCCGGGACGGCCTGCGCGAATTCAGCAGCCCGACCGCCTTCTTCCGGACCGAGCCTTACGGGCTTGAGGGCATTACGGTTCTGAAGGGCCCCTCTTCCACCCTTTACGGGGCGACCAGCGCCGGCGGCCTCGTGGACCTGATGACCAAGCGGCCGACCGATACCCCGTTCCGGGAAGTCGAAGTCCAGGCAGGCTCCCATGATCGCTATCAGGGCAATTTCGACCTGTCGGGGCCGCTGACGGAAGACGGTTCGGTCCTCTACCGCGTCACGGGCCTGGCCCGGGACTCCAACACCGAAATCGCCGGCTTCCCCGACGACCGCCTCTATCTGGCGCCGGCACTGACCATCCATTTCAGCGACGATACCAAGCTGACCCTTCTCAGTGAGTTCATGGACTCCACGGTCGGGGGCACCGCCGCCTACTTCAACGATGCGAACGGCGTCACGCGCCTCTACGAGGGCGATCCCAGCTTCAACGACTTCCACCAGACGCAGCAGCGCCTTGGCTGGGAGTTCGAGCACCGCATCGACGACACCTTCACGGTCCGCCAGAGCTCGCGGCTCACCCATGTCGACAACGACCTGGAATACACCTACATAACTGACCCCAGCGGTCCCACAGTGACGCGGGCCGCCGGACGCAATGCCGAGGAACTCTATTCCTTCGTCGCCGACAACCAGGTTCAGGCGCTGGTCGATACGGGACCGATTGCGCATACCATCCTTGCCGGCGTCGATGTCGGATACCTGACCTACAACCAGTACAACGACGTCGCCAACGCCCAAGGGCCGGTGCCCGCCCCCGGCGACACCCTTCCCTTGAAATTCGCCTCCGGTCAGGACCTGCTGCAGGTCGGGATCTATCTCCAGGATCAGCTCGAACTCGGCAACTGGACGTTGACTCTCGGCGGACGGCATGACTGGCTCAGGGGCGAGACCGAGACGCCCGACGGTACGACGGGTGGCCGGTCGTCGCTGGTCCAGCACGACCGAGAATTCTCCTGGCGCGCCGGTCTTTCCTACGAAACGCCGTTCGGCCTCACGCCCTATGCAAACTTTACGACGTCGTTCTCTCCGAACGTAGGCGAGCTGATGGACGGGTCTCCGGCGGCCCCGACCGTCGGTCGGCAGGTCGAGGCGGGCGTCAAATACGCCATTCCGGACACGAACGCGGTCGTGACCGCCGCGGTCTTCCAGATCGAGCAGGACGACGGCGTCGTCTTCGACGCGTCCACCGGGGTGAACAGGCAGGTTCAGCTGGATATGCGGTCCCGCGGCTTCGAGTTGGAAGCCGCCGCTTCGCTGGACAACGGCCTGAACCTGATCGCGTCCTACGCCTATGTCGATCTGGAGATCGAACGAGGCGCCACCGGCACCGTCGGCAAGAACTTGAGCGGGGTGCCCTTCCATACGGCCTCGGTCTATGCCGACTACACCATCGCCTCAGGCGCCTTCGAAGGATTGGGCTTCGGCGGCGGCGTGCGCTATGTCGGGAAAAGCTACGGCAACGACACCAATACGATGGAGAACGAATCCCGGTTCTTTGTCGATGCCGCCCTCCACTACGACCTCGGCGTCCTCGATCCGCGGCTCGAGGGTGCGCGCTTCCAGGTCAATGCGACCAATCTCTTCGACGAGACGAAATCCACCTGTACCGCCGGTTGGTGCTATTGGGACGAAGGCCGCAACGTGATCGCCAGCCTTCGCTACCGCTTCTGATCCATGGGGGCGTTTCCGGCGGCAACCGGCGACCTGCCGGAAGCGACAGGGTTCGCGACGGAGGGTCTCACGTTCTGCGCGGGCGGGCGAGCGATCCTCCGTTCCCTAGACCTGCGGCTCGACCTTCCGGGCGTATCCGCGCTCATCGGCCGGAACGGTTCGGGCAAATCGACCCTGCTGAAACTGCTG
>JAJUFW010000645.1 GCA_029263555.1 Alphaproteobacteria bacterium | reverse complement strand
ACTCGTCTGCTTCACGGTCGTCGTCCTGCGCTACGTTTTCTCGATCGGCTTCGTGTGGATGCAGGATCTCTACGTCTGGCTTCACGGCGTGGCCTTCACGATCGGCGCCTCCTATGCGCTTCGGCACGAGCACCACGTCCGGGTGGACATCTTCTACCGTCCGGCCGGTGAGCGGTACAAGGCCTGGATCAATCTTCTAGGCTGTGTCCTGTTCATCCTGCCCCTCGTCGTGCTGGTGACCTATTACGGCTGGAGCTATGTCGGTCGCTCATGGTCGATCCGGGAAGGGTCCAGCAATGTCGGGGGCATGCCCGGGCTGTTCCTGATCAAATCCTGCATCCTTGGGTTCGTCTGGTTGATCGGCCTGCAGGCGCTCTCGATGATCGCGCGCAGCATCCTGGTCCTCGCCGGCCGCGGCGACATGCTCTCGGATGGAGCGGAAGAGATGCTGAGCGGGGTCTGAACGCATGGACCAGATATTGATCGGAGAGGTTCTCAGCGTCGTCCTCTTCTTCGGCGTGATCGGGTTCCTGCTGCTCGGCTTCCCCGTGGCCTTCACGCTTGCCGGTACGTCGGTTTTGTTCGCAGGCCTCGGCTGGCTTCTCGACGTCTTCTCCTTTAACAATTTCGGGTTGCTGGCCTTGCGCTGGTTCGGGCCCATGGTGAACGAGGTGCTGGTCGCGGTGCCGCTGTTCGTCTTCATGGGCGTCGTCCTGGAACGATCGAAGATCGCGGAAGCGCTGCTCGAGACGATGGGCCGGCTGTTCGGGCCGGTTCGCGGCGGGCTCGGCCTGTCGGTCATCGCGGTCGGGGCGCTGCTGGCGGCTTCGACCGGGGTCGTCGGCGCGACCGTCGTGACCATGGGGCTTCTATCGCTGCCGGCCATGATGCGCGCCGGCTACGACCCGAAGCTTGCGACCGGCATCATCTGCGCCTCGGGCACGCTCGGGCAGATCATACCGCCTTCGACCGTGCTCATCTTCATGGGGGATATTCTCCAGGGCGCTAATGCCGAAGCCCAGATGGCGCTCGGCAACTTTGCGGTGGAACCGGTATCGGTCGGCGACCTGTTCGCGGGTGCGTTCGTTCCCGGGCTCATGCTCGTGATGCTTTATGCCCTATGGACCATGGGCATCGCCCTATTCCGGCCCACGGCGGCACCGGCCATGTCCGTATCGCAGACGGAGAAGGCCAATCTCGGCCGCGACGTGCTCTTTTCGCTGGCGCCGGCGCTGCTGCTGATCCTGGCGGTGCTCGGCTCGATCCTCGCGGGCATCGCGACGCCCACGGAATCGGCGTCGGTCGGCGCGGTCGGCGCCATGATACTGGCTGCCGGCAAGCGCCGTCTCTCCTACGCGATGCTCCGCCAGGTAATGATCTCGACCATGCAGATCACCTCCATGGTCTTCGTCATCCTGTTCGGCGCCTCGGTCTTCGCCCTGGTCTTCCGCACCCTGGGTGGGGATCGACTGCTGGAGGAGTTCCTGCTTCAGCTTCCGGGCGGCGTTCTGGGGGCGACGATCTTCGTGATGGCCCTGATGTTCGTGCTGGGCTTCATCCTGGACACCTTCGAGATCATCTTCATCGTCATGCCGCTGACGGCGCCGATCCTGCTGAAGCTGGGCGTCGATCCGGTCTGGCTGGGCGTGATCGTTGGCGTCAACCTTCAGACCAGCTTTCTGACCCCGCCGGTCGGCTTCTCCCTGTTTTACCTGCGCAACGTGGCGCCGGACTCGATCAGGACGACGGAGATCTACCGGGGCGTGTTGCCGTTCGTCGTGCTGCAGATCGGGGCCATGGCCCTTCTCTGGTTCTTCCCCGGACTTGCGACCTGGCTGCCCAGCGTCGTCTTCGGCTGACCGGGCAGCGGCACCCAAGCACTCGCGTCTAAAAGGAAAGGCCCGCGCGATGTCGCACGGGCCTTTCCTCGTATGGCAGGGCAGGGAGGCGGGACGAATGCCCCGCGCCCCGGTCAGAGATAGCTGAAGTCGAGCTGCCGGGCGTTCATATAAGCCTGGTCGGCGATCTTGCCGT
>JAJUFW010000238.1 GCA_029263555.1 Alphaproteobacteria bacterium | reverse complement strand
CGGCATTGTGGCCCTTGTCGGCGGCGATGAAGTGGATCGTGTCGCCGGGCTGGGCCTCGACGAAGGCGGGTTCGAACACCATGGTGCCCTTCTCGCCCCTGTTGAGCATGCGGATCTCGTGATCGGCTGCCTGGGCGGTGCCGGCAGCTGCAAGGGCGGCGGCAATGGCCAAAATTGCGAGACTCTGTTTCATGCTGTCAGTCCTTGTCTTGTCCGCGGCGCCGAGCGCCGTCGGAAAAAGACGTAGAACCAAATGGGCCCAGGCTGTTTGCGCCGTCTCAAACAACAGGTAGAAAGCCCTGAGATCGCTGCCGGCGTGACGGAAGGGAATGTGAAACGTGCCTGGACTTGATCGTTCCTTGATAGCCGGTCTGCCGCTCTTTACGGGAATGCGCAATGAGGAGCTGGATTTCCTGCTCGCGCGCGCCCGCTCCGCGCGCTACCCGAAGGACACGGCGATCTTCGACCAGGACGGGAAGGCGGATGCCTTTTTCCTGCTGCTGGACGGGCACATCCGCGTCGTCCGCCTGACCCCGGAGGGCGAGCAGGTGATCGCGCGCTACATCAACGCTGGGGAACTGTTCGGGATCGCCGTGGCGATGGGACGCACGACCTATCCGGCAAGCGCGATCGCGGCGGTCGACTGCGTCGCGCTTTCCTGGCCCAACGAGGCATGGCCCGAACTGACGGCCCGCGTCCCGCAGCTCGCCTCCGGAACCTATCGGACGATCGGCCAGAGGCTGCAGGAAACCCAGGACAAGGTGGTGCAGATGTCCACCGAACAGGTGGAGCAGCGTGTCGCGCACGCGCTCCTGCGGCTCGTCCAGCAGGCCGGGCGCAAGACTGGGGAAGGCATAGAGATTGACTTTCCCATAACGCGTCAGGACATTGCGGAAATGACCGGCACCACGCTGCACACGGTCAGCCGGCTCCTGAGCGCGTGGGAGGAAAAGGGGCTGGTGCGCGGCGGGCGGCAGAAGGTGATCGTAACCGACCCGCACGGCCTCATGCTGATAGCGGAGCATCGGCGCAAACGGTAGGTCAGGCGCCCGTCGAGACCTTCTCGACAAGATCGCGTATCACCTTTTCCTCGCTCAGCCCGTGGGCCCGGCAGGCTTCGCGCAGGGTGTGAAACCTGCCGATGGGGCATCCGACGCACAGCATTCCGTGGCCGATCACGATCGGGATCGTGGCGGGCCAGCGCCGCATGACTTCATCGATCGTCGTATTCGGCTCGAGCTCCACAGGGACGCACATCGCCATTCTCCGGTGCCGACGACAATCGTCGCACCTCCCCCGTGCCGCCTCCTTGATGCTGCGCAAAGAAGTCGCAAGCTTCCGCGGACGAGGGGGCGATATTCCGTCCTTCGCTCGAAGATCGAGGCGACGGGACGGCCGGGGCCCGGTCAAGGGGCACCCGGCCTCCGGTCTCAGGGGATGCCGTATTCCGGCAGGTTGATGACCTCGTCCTGGCTCATGGATAGGGTCACCGCCTGGTTCTCTTCATCGTATTGCGCCTGATCCGCCTGGACCGCCACGTTGTGGCCCTGGTCCCCCAGCAGACCGGACGTCGTGACGATCAGCAGGTTCTGACCGTCCGGGCTGCGAATGACATCCTCGACCTCCCCGATCTGGGCGCCGTCCTCGCTCACCACCGTTTTGCCGATGACGTCGTCGTCGACGACATTCGCCAGCGACCCGCTCTCCGGGGTGCCGAGCGAGACGTCGCCCTGCCCGCCGAGACCGGTGTCTTCCCGAGCGGGTTCCGAAAGCGAGGACCCGGCCGCGCCCGCATCCTCGTCACCGGTCGCATCACTTTGGGCAAGGGCGCTTGCAGGCAGAAGCGCCAGGGCCGCCAGGACGGGTAAAGGCTTGAATCGCATACCGAGCTCCTTGGTGACAGTCTCTCGCAGCCCCCTGGCCTGAAAGTGTAACCGCCCCTGCGCAAAGCGGGTTCCGAGGAAGGTGCGGGGTCGGCGCCCAGGCGCGGGTCCCTTCCCGGCCGAAACCACCAAGCGGCTTGACGCATCGCGTGATCCGCCCTACTTCGGGCCGTTGGATTGTTGCCCGCCGGACTTTTCGGCGGGATGCCTTTGTGCTATCGCCTTCGATCCTTGCGGCCCACCCGTTCGGGCCAGTCCCAGCCGCCACATCCAAGACCTGCATGCAGACCTTCCTGGAATTCGAGAAGCCGATCGCCGAGCTGGAAGCCAAGATCACCGAGCTCCGCCACCTCTCCGATGCGGGCGATATCAACATCGCCGACGAGGTCTCGCGCATGCAGGCCAAGGTCGACCGGCTTCTGCGCACGACGTACGAGAAGCTGTCTCCGGCGCAGAAGGTGCAGGTGGCCCGCCACCCGAATCGGCCGCATTTCACCGACTATGTCGATGCGCTGATCGAGGATTTCACGCCGCTCGCCGGCGACCGGGCCTTCGCCGAGGACCGCGCCATCACCGGCGGGCTTGGCCGGTTCCGCGGCCGGTCCGTTGTCATCCTGGGCCACGAAAAGGGCGCCGATACAGAAAGCCGGATCAGGCACAATTTCGGCATGGCGAAGCCGGAAGGCTACCGCAAGGCCATCCGCCTCATGGAGCTGGCCGACCGCTTCGGCCTACCGGTCATCACCCTGGTCGACACCGCCGGCGCCTATCCGGGCGTCGCCAGCGAGGAGCGCGGCCAGGCGGAAGCGATCGCCCGCTCGACCGAAACCTGCCTCCGGCTGGGCGTGCCGATCGTCTCGGTCATCATCGGGGAGGGCGGATCCGGCGGCGCGATCGCGATCGCCGCGGCCGACCGGGTCCTGATGCTGGAGCACGCGATCTATTCGGTGATCTCGCCCGAGGGCTGCGCCTCGATCCTCTGGCGCAGCTCCGCACAGGCCGCCGAGGCGGCCCAAGCGCTCCGGCTCACCGCGAGCGACCTGAAGCAGCTCGGCGTCATCGACATGGTCATCGAGGAACCGATCGGCGGCGCGCACCGCTTCCGGGAGGAAACGATCCGCCGGGTCGGCAACAGCATCGAGGAGAACCTCCTTGCCCTGCGCGGCCTGGACGGAGCCGCCCTGCGCGCCCGGCGCCGCGAGAAGTTCCTCGAAATGGGTCAGGGCAACCCGGGCTGACCGCGGTGGCGGGACCAAGGCGCCTGCCGACGCTCCTGCTGCTGATCAATGGCGGCGCCGCGATCGCCGCCTGCCTTCTCTTCGCTCTTCTGTTGCCCTGGGTCGGCGGCACGGGGGAAGCGGTACCGCTTCCTGAGCGGCTTGCGCATGCCCTTCGCCTGTCGGTCTGGCCGGCGGCGCTGATCCTGGCGATGGTCGCCGCCACCGCGCTGACGCGCTTCCGGACGCGCGCCTTCGATCCGATCGCCGCGCCCGAGGGCCGCATCTATCGGATCCAGCAGCGCGTGCTCACCAATACGGTCGAGCAGACGTCGATCTTCCTGCCCTGCTTTTTCGCCCTGGCGGTGATGCTGCCCGACCGGCACCTGGGCGCGCTGGACCTCGCTCTCGGGTTCTTCCTTGCCGGCCGGCTCGCGTTCTGGGCCGGCTATGCCATCCACCCTCTTGCCCGGGCGCCCGGAATGGCCGTGACGCTGGCGGTCAACGGGGGACTCGTCCTCTATCTTGGCTGGCGCAGCCTGGGCTAGAGCCCGCGCCCGCGGGCTCCGGCCCAGGAGGCCGCCCCGCGTCAGCCCTTCTCGTTCTCGTTCGCGTTCGCGTTCGCGCTGTCGGTGTCCGGGTCGAGAAGCCGGTGCAGATGCACGACGAAATAGCGGGTATGGGCGTCGTCCACGGTCCGGGAGGCGGCACCGCGCCAAGCCTTCAGGGCTTCGGCGTAATTCGGATAGATGCCGACCACGTCCAGCTTGGACGTATCGACGAACTCGGTGGAATTCGGGTGCTTCAACTCTCCGCCGAACACCAGGTGAAGCAACTGCTTGGCCATTTGGGGGGGATTCTCCTATTTCGTACCGAACATGCGGTCCCCGGCATCGCCGAGTCCCGGCAGGATGTAGGCGTGATCGTCCAGTTCCCGGTCGAGAGCGGCCGTGAAGATCTTGACGTCCGGATGGGCGCGGTGCACGACCGCCACCCCTTCCGGCGCCGAGACGAGCGCCATGAAGCGGATATTCTCGTCCCTCACTCCATGCCGGTTCAGCACATCGATCGCGTGGACGGCCGAGTTCCCGGTCGCCAGCATCGGGTCGACCAGAATGAAGATCCGGTCCTCCGGCTGGGGCAGCTTGACCAGATATTCGACCGGCATCTTGGTCTGGGGATCGCGGTAGAGTCCGATATGACCCTCGCGCGCGGACGGGAGCAGTTCGTGCAGACCTTCGGTCATGCCCAGCCCGGCGCGCAGGATCGACACCAGCGCCACCTTCTTGCCGGCCAGGACAGGCGCCTCCATCGTCTCCAGCGGGGTCTCGATCTGGACCGTCGTCAGCGGCAGGTCACGCGTGATCTCGTAGCCCATGAGCAGCGAGATTTCCCGCAGCAATAGCCGGAAGCCGTTGGTCGACCGCTCCTTCTGCCGCATATGCGTCAGCTTGTGCTGGATGAGCGGGTGATCGAGGATGAAAAGATTGGGGAAGTTCGGATGGGTTCGCATCGTCTCGCGCCGGCTGCAGGGACGATCGGAAAATACAGACGGGCATCCCCTTCGCCAAGGCCCCTCCCCCGGGAAAAGCATCGGGAGCGCCGACCCGCACCTTCCGCTCCCCACCGTCAGGCCGCCCGGACTGCCGAGAGGAACCCTTCCACCTCGGCCCGCAGGGTTTCGGCCTCCCGGCCCATGATGTCGGCGGCATCGACCACGGCCGCTGCATGACGGCCGGTGTTCCCCGCAATATCGGCAATGCCGTCGATCGTCTTGGAAATCTCCCCGGCCGATGCGGACATCGCTTCGACATTGGCCGCGATCGAGCTTGTGGCCGCGTCCTGATCCTCGATCGCGGCGGCCACGGACGTAGACAGGACGTCGATCCGGCGAACAGCGTCGTTGGCGGTCCTGATCGCCGATAAGGCTTCCGTGACACTGCCCAGGATGGCACCGATCCGCCCGGAGATCTCGTCCGTCGCCTGGCCGGTCCGGCTCGCCAGCATCTTCACCTCGCCGGCGACGACGGCGAAGCCCCGGCCGGCCTCGCCGGCGCGGGCCGCCTCGATCGTCGCGTTGAGCGCCAGAAGATTCGTCCGCCCGGCGATCTCGGCAATGATGCCGACGACCTCTCCCACCTCCCTGGCCGTGTCTGCCAGGGAAAGGATCCGGCTTTCG
>JAJUFW010000466.1 GCA_029263555.1 Alphaproteobacteria bacterium | reverse complement strand
GGGCGGGCGGGTCGGGGCCAGCCTTCTCGTCGTGATCGGGGCGACGCTCGGCGCGGCCGCCGTCTTCCTTGCGACGAGAAGCGCCTTCGGCGGCGTGCTGCGCCGAAAGGCCGGGCCGGCGGCCCGCCGGTTCGAGGCGGGATTCCGCCGGAACGCCTTCAGCTATCTCTTGAGCCTGCGGCTCATTCCCCTTGTGCCCTTCTGGCTCGTGAATCTGGTCTCGGCCGTGCTGGACGTGCCGCTCAGGACCTTCGTGCTCGCGACCGCCATCGGCATCGTCCCGGGAACGGTCGTCTATGCCGGAATCGGCAGCGGCCTCGGCAGCAGCCTGGAAGCGGGCGGGATCGATCCCGCGATGATCTTCCGGCCGGAGATGCTGCTGCCGCTGCTGGGGCTGGCCGTCCTTTCGCTCCTTCCCGTCCTTCGCCTCCGGTTCGGGCGACGCGGACGGAACCTGCCGGACTGATCCCTTGGCACGCCGCATCGAGACCGACATCTGCGTGATCGGCGCCGGGTCCGGCGGCCTTACGGTCGCGGTCGGGGCGGCACGCATGGGGGCGGAAACGGTCCTGGTGGAGCGCGGCCCCATGGGCGGCGACTGCCTCAATGCGGGATGCGTGCCCTCAAAGGCGATGATCGCCGCCGCCCGCGCGGCGGAAGGCGTGCGCCGGGCGCGTGCCTTCGGGGTCGATGGCGGGGAACCGGCCATCGACTTCGCCCGGGCGAACGATCACGTCCTGGGCGCGATCGCCGCGATCCGGCCCATGGACAGCCAGGAGCGGATGGAGGGGCTGGGCATCCGGGTCGTCCGGGAAAGCGCCCGCTTCACCGGTCCGGACGAGGTGCGTGCCGGCGATCTTGCGATCAGGGCACGCAGATTCGTCGTCGCGACCGGCTCCCGTCCGGCGATCCCGCCCATACCCGGGCTCACGGAGGTTTCCTTCCTGACCAACGAGACGGTTTTCGGGAACCGAACCCGGCCCGCGCATCTCGGCATCATCGGCGCCGGTCCGATCGGCGCCGAACTGGCCCAGGCCCATGCGCGTCTGGGCAGCAGGGTTACGGTCATGGATAAGGCCGCCCTCCTGTCGAGGGAGGATCCGGAACTCTCGCATGTCGTCCGCGTCGCGCTTTTGCGCGACGGGATCGATCTCCGCGAGAACGCCCGGATCGCACGAGTGGAGCGAAGCGGCGCCGGAATCGTCGTCGTGTTGCGGGACGGCGAAGGAGAACGCCCGATCGCCGTCACCCATCTCCTGGTTGCGACCGGCCGCCAGCCGAACATCGAGGATCTGGACCTGGCCGTCGCCGGCATCGAGCATTCAGAGCGCGGGATCCGGGTCGATGCTGGGTTGCGGACGACAAACCGCCGGGTCTTCGCCGTCGGCGACGTCGTCGGCGGGCCCCAGTTCACCCATCTGGCAAGCCATCACGCGGCCGTCGTCCTGCGCCGGATCCTGTTCCGCCTGCCGGCGCGCGTCCGGGAGGACATCGTGCCCTCGGTGACCTATACCGATCCGGAGATCGCCCGCGTCGGCCTGACCGAGGCCGAGGCGCGCGAGCGATTCCGCGACGTCCGCGTGCTGCGCTGGCGCTTCGACGAAACCGACCGGGGCCGGACCGATCGCGAGACCGAGGGCCTGGTGAAGGTCGTGACGCGGGGCAGCGGACGGATCCTCGGGGCCGGGATCGTCGGCCCGCAGGCGGGCGAACTCATTCATCTCTGGTGCCTCGCCCTTTCGGAAGGGCTCGGGATCGGGGCGGTCGCCGGGATGGTCGCCCCCTATCCGACCCTGGGCGAGGCCAGCCGGCGCGCGGCCGGCGAATATTTCGCCCCGATCCTGTTCGGGCGATGGACCCGGCGCTTCACGGGTTTCCTCCGCCGCTTCGGCTGAGCGGCGGGCGTGCTAGGATGGTTGCCGACGAGATCCGATCGGGTTCCGGGAGCTTTGTTTCGTTGCCTATGCGTTTTCTGCCCGTCACCCGCAGCCTGTCCGCGCGCCTTCTGGTCCTTACCATCCTTTTCGTCATGCTGGCAGAGGTGCTGATCTACACGCCGTCGATCGCGCGCTTCCGCATGTCCTGGCTGGACGAAAAGCTGGCCGCCGGGCATCTCGCCGCGCTCGCCATCGTCGCGGCGCCGGAAGGCATGGTGACGATGGATCTGCAGGACGAGCTGCTGCGCCATGTAGGCGCGCGCATGATCGATCTCAGGATACCGGGCAGCAGCACCTACATGGTGGGCAGCGGCCCGGTCCCGGAGATCGACCGCATCGTCGACATGCGCGAGCGCGGCTTCATCACCCTGATCGCCGACGCCTTCGAGACGCTGGGCTGGGGCGGCCAGCGGATCCTCAAGGTCGTCGGCGCCTCGCCGCGCGATCCCGCCGCCTATATAGAGCTGGTCCTGGACGACGCGCCGCTCAAGGCGGCGATGCTCGACTATTCGGAACGCATTCTCGGCCTTTCGGTCGTGATCTCGCTGATCGCGGCCGGGCTCGTCTTCGTCGCGCTCCGCAGGTTGCTGGTCGCGCCGCTGACCCAGCTCGCCGACAAGATGACCGCGTTCCGCGACGATCCGGACGACGCGAACAGCATCGTCGTGCCGTCGGGCCGGGCCGACGAGATCGGCGTCGCCCAGCAGCAGCTCCACGACATGCAGACGGCTTTGCGCGCGGCTCTGAAGCAGAAGGCGCGGCTTGCCGCGCTGGGCACGGGCGTGACCAGGATCAATCACGACCTGCGGAACATCCTGTCGACGGCCTCCCTCCTGTCCGAGCGACTGGTGATGAGCGGGGACCCCGAGGTCCGGCGGACTACGCCCCGGCTTCTGGACGCCCTGGACCGGGCCGTCGATCTCTGCCAGCACACCCTTTCCTATACCCGGGAGGGCGGGCCGCCGGTCGAGCGGTCGACCTTTCCCTTGCGCGAGCTCGTGGACCTCGCCGCCGCCGAACTGGCGCCGATCCGCGACGGCCGCACGGTCGTGGAGAATCGGGTTCCTGCCGGGCTCACGGTACGGGCCGACCGC
>JAJUFW010000050.1 GCA_029263555.1 Alphaproteobacteria bacterium | reverse complement strand
GGGGAAGTTCCAGGGCGTGACGATGCCCACCACGCCGAGCGGTTCACGGCTCACCATCATGGCGGCGCCATCCAGATGGCTCGTCACCGACTCGACATTGAGGCGCTTGGCTTCCTCGGCATACCACTCGACGAACGAGGCGGCGTAGTCGATCTCGCCTTCCGCCTCCGCCAGCGGCTTGCCCTGCTCCAGCGTCATCAGGAGCGCCAGATCGCCCTTCGCGGCGCGGATCAGGTCGAACCAGGCCCTCAGCTTCGCTGCCCGCTCCTGGGGCAAGAGGGCGCGCCAGCCGGCGAATGCCCGCTGGGCGGCATCGACGGCGCGGGCCGCCTCGTCGGCGTCCAGCTTGGTGACCCAGGCGACAGGGGTGTCGCTCGACGGGTCGCGAACCTCCGTCACACCGCCTGCGGTCCCGGCCGTCCACTTGCCGTCGACATAGGCGAGTTCGCGCAGGAGGCGCCGATCGGCAAGCCGGGCCAGGCCGGCATGGCGGTCCGAACGGGCGAAATGAGCGGTCATGGGATGAGGCCTCCGTACTGCGGTCGTAAGGCTCGGCGACAAGGCCGCGATCTCTGCCGATGATAGGAGGCGGTCACCGGAGAAAGGGGCTGTTTCGCCCGGCCGGGCCAGACCATTCTTCTCTTTCGGGGCCGTCGCTGAGAAAAAGTCTCTCAGGCCTGGGCGGCGCCCAGGAGCGTCTCGACCGGCATCGTCGCATCCTCCTTCACCGTCTTGGTGACGACATAGGTGAAGTAACGGTCGATGCCGATGTCGCGGGCCAGGAGGTCGTCGACCAGGCGCTGGTAGGCGTCGATGTCCCGCGTGACGATCTTGAGCAGATAGTCGATGCCGCCGCCGACCGACCAGCAGGCCACGACCTCGGGGATGTCCTTCACTGCCCGTTCGAACCGGTCGAAATCCGCTTGGCGGTGCGCGCCGAGCGTCACCTCCATGAAGACGACGGCGATGGGCGCGAGCAGCCTGAGCGCAAGCCGCGCGTGATAGCCCGTCACGATGCCGGCCCGCTCCAGGCGTCTGAGCCGTGTCCAGCAGGGCGTCGGCGACAGGCCCACGCGTTCGGCGAGCGAGAGCTTGGTGATACGTCCCTCGCGCTGGATTTCGGCGAGTATCCGCAGGTCGATGGCATCAAGCTTGATGGGCGACATCGAGGGTTCCGGATTGTTATGCAGCAGCCGACCATGCCGTGCTGCTTTTTCCATTGTCAATTGCACTGAATTGGCCGCTTAATGAAATCATGACAATGTGGCTTCCCGATCCCGCTGCCCTGCGCCGGCCGGCCTATCTGTCGCTGGCGGATCAAATTGCCCACGCGATCGCCGACGGCCGCCTGGAGGGCGGCGCACGCCTGCCGACGCATCGCCGGCTCGCAGAGGAGATGGGCCTGTCCGTCCAGACGGTGAGCCGGGCCTATGAAGAACTCATCCGGCGCGGCCTCGTTTCCGGGGAGACCGGTCGCGGCACCTATGTCCGGACGCCGCGGCGCGAACCCGATCCGCCCTTCCTTCCCGAACGCCTGGGCGAGGTCATCGATCTTTCGATCCTGAAGCCGGTCTGCGAGCCGGTGCATCTCGAGCGCATGAAGGCGGCGCTGGTCGACCTCGCCGCGACGCTGCCGCCGAGCGCGATCCTGTCGTTCCGCCCGAACGTCGTTTTCGGCCGCCACCGCAGCGTCGCCGTCGAATGGCTCAAGAACTGCGGCCTGGAGACCACCCCCGGCAATGTCAGCCTGACCAACGGTGCGATCGCCGCGATGACGATCGCGCTCATGGCGGTCGCCCCGCCCGGATCGACCATCGCGACCGAGGAGATCGGCCATCACACGTTGGTTCCGCTTGCCTCCTATCTCGGCCTGGGGCTGCGCGGCGTCGCGATCGACGAGGAAGGCATGCTGCCCGACGCGCTCGATCAGGCATGCCGCGACGGCGGCATCCGCGCGGTCTTTCTCATGCCGACAGCGATCAATCCCACGGCGTCGCTGATGGGACCGGCCCGTCGCGCCGAGATCGTGGAGGTGGCGCGCAGGCACGACATCGCGATCGTCGAGAACGATGCGCTGGGGCCCCTGGTCGAGCGGAAGGCGCCGCCGCTCGCGGCCATCGCACCGGAGCGGACGCTCTACGTCACCAGCTTCACGAAATGCGTCGTTCCCGGGCTGCGCACCGGCTATCTGGTCGCCCCCGACCGGCTCGTTCCGGCGGTGACGAATCGACACCTCGTGACCAACTGGATGGCGACGCCCCTCATCGCAGAGCTTGCGACGCGCTGGGTCGAGAACGGGACGGCCATGGAATTGGTGCGCTGGCAGCGCAACGCGGTGCGTCGGCGCCAGCGAATCGCGGCCGAGGTGCTGGACGGCATTCCCTATCGGGCTCAGTCTGAAAGCCTCCATATCTGGCTGCCGCTGGGGGAGGACCGCTCCGAGCAGGCCTTCGTCGCCCAGGCGCGGCTTCAGGGTGTCGCGATCGCCCCCGGCGCCTCCTTCGCGATCGGGCCGGCCGTCCGGCACTCCGCCGTCCGCATCGCCGTCGGCTCGACAACCGAGGAGGATCTTCGCGCCGGACTCGGCATGGTCACCAACCTGTTGCGCAGCGCTCCGGAGCCGGTGCTGCTGGCCATCTGAGCCCCGGCGGATCGGTTCCGTCGGGCGGAAATGATGCCGTGGATCACATTGTACTGATTTTATTTTCTACATTGACATGATTTTGTCCTTCTTACATCGTTCGCGACGTTTGCTGTCGCCATGGGAGGCGCGACGTGTCCGCCCCGATCATCGAAATCGACCGTATCTCGAAGAGCTTCGGCGCGCTGCGCGTGTTGGATGAGCTGTCCTTCACCGTCCAACCCGGTGAGAAGCTTGCGCTTATCGGGCCTTCGGGATCGGGCAAGACCACGATCCTCAGGATCCTGATGACGCTGGAGACGATCAGCAGCGGCCACATCAGGATCGATGGCGAGGAGCTGTTCCACATGCCGAAGGACGGCCGCCTGGTGCCGGCCGACGAGCGTCACCTGCACCGGATGCGCTCAAAGATCGGCATGGTTTTCCAGCTCTTCAATCTCTTCCCGCACAAGTGCGTTCTCGACAACGTGACGCTGGCGCCGATCCTGACCAAGGGCGTCTCGAAAGCCGATGCCGAACGGGAGGCGATGCGGCTGCTCGAGATGGTCGGGATGGCCGACAAGGCGCGGGCCATGCCGGCGGAACTTTCCGGCGGGCAGAAGCAGCGTGCCGCGATCGCCCGCGCGCTTGCGCTCCAGCCGCGGATCATGCTGTTCGACGAGGTGACCTCCGCCTTGGATCCGGAACTCGTGGAGGAGGTTCTGAATGTCATGCGGCGGCTTGGCGAGGAGACGGACATGACCATGCTCCTCGTTACTCACGAGATGAGCTTCGCCCACGATTTCGCTGACCGCGTGCTGTTCTTCGACCGCGGCCGGATCGTGGAGGAGGGCCCGCCCGATCAGATTTTCAGGAATCCGAAACAGGAACGCACGCAGGCGTTCCTGAAGAAGATCATCGCCGCCGGTCAGCGCGTATGACCGGCGACGACCACCGCGGCGCCTCGGGACGGCCCCGCTTCCACCCCCAGGTCGGTACAAGAACGAGAGGAACAGGGACAATGGCAATCAGGACAAGTCGAGCGATCTTCGGAACCGCTGTGGCAGCCTTCGTGGCGGGCGGCCTGTTGCTCGGGGCGAGCGGTCCGGCGGCGGCGCAGGAGCGGCTGGACGAGCTTCGCGAACAGGGCTTCGTGCGCATCGCGATCGCCAACGAGCCGCCCTACACCGCGGTAAATCCGGACGGCACCGTGTCCGGAGCGGGCCCGGAACTGGCGCGCGCCATCTTCAAGAAGCTGGGTGTCGAGGATGTCGTCGCCTCGGTCTCCGAATACGGCGCAATGATCCCCGGCCTGCAGGCGGGCCGCTTCGACGTTGTTACCGCCGGCCTGTTCATGAAGCCGGAGCGGTGCCGGGCCGTCGCCTATTCCGAGCCGGACCTGTGCGATGCCGAGGCGTTCGCGGTGCAGAAGGGGAATCCGTTCGGGCTGCGGAGCTACGAGGACATCGCCGCCAATCCGGAGGTGAAGATCGGCGCGCCCGGCGGCGGCACCGAGGAGCGCCTGGCCCTGGAGGCCGGCGTGCCGCGCGACCGCGTGATCGTCGTGCCGGACGGCCAGAGCGGGATCAAGATGCTGCAGGACGGCCGGATCCAGGTCTATTCGCTGCCGGTCCTGTCGATCAACGACCTGCTCGCCAAGGCGAACGATCCGAATCTCGAGATCGTGGCGCCGGTCGTGGGGGCCCCGATCTATTGTGCGGGCGCGGCCTTCGCGCTGGGCAATGAGGAGCTCCGGGACGCCTATGACGCGGTCCTGGCCGAGATGAAGGAGTCGGGCGAGTTCGCGGAAATCATCGAGCCCTACGGCTTCTCCGCCGAGGCGGCGAAGCAGGTGACGCGCGAACAGCTCTGCGCGGCGAACTGACGCCAGGCCGAACCGGCCGGAGGCGCGGGCAGACATCCGCCGTCCCCCGCCTCCGGCCCCGCCCGAAGACCAGGACCGAATCTCCGGAGCAGAGACGCCGATGGACCAGTGGTCCGGCTATATGCAGCTCATCCTCCAGGGTGCCCTGACGACGGCCCAGCTTACGGTGCTCGGTTGCGCCCTGGCGCTCGTCGTCGCCTTCATCGCGGGGCTCGGCCGCCTGTCGCGCAGCTTTCTCGTGCGGGCGGCGGCGACGGCCTATATCGAGTTCTTCCGGGGCACCTCGATCTTCGTCCAGCTCTTCTGGGCCTATTTCGTCCTGCCGCTCCTGGGGATCTCGCTCACGCCGCTGCAGGCGGGCATCCTGGCGCTCGGCCTGAATGTCGGCGCCTACGGGGCCGAAGTCGTCCGCGGCGCGGTGCAGTCGGTGGGACGGGAGCAGTACGAGGCGTGCATCGCGCTGAACCTCACGCGCTGGCAGTGCCTGCGCCACGTCATCCTGCCGCAGGCCTTCGTCCTGATGCTGCCGACCTTCGGCAATAACGCCATCGAACTTCTGAAGGGCACGGCGGTCGTTTCGCTGATCTCGCTTGCCGATCTCACCTTCCAGGCTCAGGTCGTTCGCGCCCAGACCGGCAGCACGATGGTGCCGTTCCTGACCATTCTCGTTCTCTATTTCGTCATGGCCTCCGTCATTTCGTTCGGCGTCCGCGGACTCGAACGGCGCCTGACGCGCGGCCTGGACGGCATGCGGTCCTGAGGCTTCACCATGGAATGGGACTGGGCTTTCGTCCGGGAAATCCTGCCGACGCTCCTCGACGGCGTGCGGCTCACGATCCTTGCGACGATCCTCGGGTCGCTCGTCGCGGCCGTCGTCGGCCTCGGCTTCGCGCTCGCGCGACGGTCGCGCAACCGGATCTTCGCGAAAGGGATCGGCTTCTTCGCGGAGTTCATCCGCGGCACGCCGCTGCTCGTGCAGCTCTATTTTCTCTTCTACATCCTGCCGGATCTGGGGCTCACCCTGCCGCCGCTGGTCGCCGGCGTGATCGGCCTCGGCCTCCATTACGGCACCTATACGGCCGAAGTCTATCGGAGCGGGATCGAGAACGTGCCGCGCGGCCAGTGGGAAGCGGCCAAGGCGTGCAACCTCACCGTCGTGCAGACCTGGCGGCACGTGATCCTGCCCCAGGCCATCCCGCCCATGATCCCGGCGCTCGCGAACTACTTCATCGCCATGTTCAAGGAGACGCCGCTCCTGTCGGCGATCACGGTCCTGGAACTCATGAACCAGGCGCGCAGCGTGGCCAACTACAACTACCGCTATCTAGAGCCGATGACCCTCGTCGGCGTCTTCTTCCTGGTGATCAGCCTGATTTCGGTCATCGGCCTGCGCGCGCTCGAACGGCGCTTCGGCCGGCTCCGCTGAAGGATCCAGATCCATGACGGCACCCACGATCCAGCGTGCCCGCACGCCCCTTGCGTTCGACGACCGGCCGGTCGCCAAGCGTGTCGGCCTCGTCGTTCTCGCGACCGACCACACGACCGAGCCGGATTTCCGCCGGATGGTCGCGAGCGACGAAATCGCCATCTACACCGCCCGCATCGCCTACGCCAATCCGACCACGCCGGAAAACCTGAGGCGCATGCAGCCGCGGCTCGCCGACGGCGCCGCGCTGATCCTGCCGGAGGAATCCCTGGACGCGATCTGCTACTCGTGCACCTCGGCCTCCGTCGTCATCGGCGACGACGTGGTCGAGGCGGCGATCCGCCAGGCGAAGCCCGACGTGCCGGTGGTGACGCCGCCGCTTGCGGCGGTTCAGGCGCTGAAGGCGTTCGGCGCCCGCCGGATCAGCGTGCTCACCCCCTATACGGTCGAAACCAGCACGCCCCTGACGGGATATTTCGCCGCGCACGGGATTGAGGTCGCGAATCTCGCCTGCTTCGGCCTCGAGGACGACAGGGTGATGGCGCGCGTCACGCCTCAGTCGATCGTCGCCGCGGCCGTCGAGGCGACCGCCCCCGATGCCGACGCGCTCTTCATCTCGTGCACGGCACTGCGCGCCGCCGGGGTCGCGGCGCAGATCGAGGATGCGATCGGCCGTCCGGTCGTCACCAGCAATCTTGCGACGGCCTGGGCCTGCCTGCGTCATTGCGGGATGGTCGAGGCGCGGCCCGAACTCGGCCGCCTCATGACCCTGCCGGGACCGGACGGACGGGCCGCATGACGCGCCATCCGGTCACCCTCCAGGATATTGAGGCGGCGCGCGCACGGATCGCCGACAGGATCGTGCGGACGCCGCTCGTCCGCTCGCCGAGCCTGTCGGAAGCGACCGGCGCCCCGGTGTCCCTGAAGCTGGAGCAGCGCCAGACAACGGGCAGCTTCAAGCTGCGCGGCGCCACCAACGCGCTTGCCTCGCTCGCGCCCGACGCCAAGGCGCGCGGCGTCGTCGGGGCGTCGACCGGCAATCACGGGCGGGGGCTTGCCCATGCCGCGGCGGCCGAAGGGGTGCGCTGCATCGTCTGCATGTCGGCGCTCGTCCCGGCCAACAAGGTCGACGGCATCCGTGCCCTGGGCGCCGAAATCCGCATCGTCGGACGCTCCCAGGACGACGCGCAGGTCGAAGTGGACCGGCTGGTCGCGGAGGAAGGGCTGACGATGGTGCCTCCCTTCGACCATCCGGCGATCATCGCGGGGCAGGGCACGATCGGCCTGGAACTGGTGGAGGACGCGCCGGACCTGGACCTCGTCCTCGTCCCCCTTTCGGGCGGGGGGCTTGCCGCCGGCATCGCTGCCGCCGTGAAGGGCCGGCGCCCGGAGGCACGGGTCGTCGGCGTCTCCATGGAGAGGGGCGCGGCCATGCATGCCAGCCTCGCCGCGGGCCGGCCCACGCTGGTCGAGGAGGTGCCGACGCTTGCCGATTCGCTGGGTGGCGGGATCGGGCTGGAGAACCGGTACACCTTCCCCATGATCCGCGATCTGCTCGATGACGTGGTGCTGCTGTCGGAAGAGGAGATCGCGGCGGCGATCCGGCACGCCTACCGGCATGAGCAGGAGATCGTCGAAGGCGCGGGCGCCGTCGGCATCGGCGCGCTGCTCGCCCGCAAGGTCGAAGTCCGCGGGCCGACGGTCGCGGTGCTGTCGGGGCGGAATATCGACATGGAGATGCATCGGCGCATCGTTTCCGGTGAGCCGATCACCCTGGGAGGAAATTGACCCATGCCGCGTCTCACGGTGCTCACCGAAGCGGATCTGCGCCGCGTCGTGCCGCTGGACCTCGACGCCGTTGTCTGCGTCGAGGAGGCCTTTGCCGCGCTCGCTACGAAGGCGGTCGCCATGCCGCCGATCCTCCGGCTCGACATTCCCGAGCACAATGGCGAGGTCGACGTGAAGACCGCCTATGTGCCGGGCCTCGACGGCTTCGCCATCAAGATCAGTCCCGGTTTCTTCGACAATCCGAAGCTGGGCCTGCCGAGCCTCAACGGCTTGATGGTGCTGTTCAGCGCCCGCACCGGGCTGGTCGAGGCGCTCCTGCTCGACAACGGCTATCTGACCGATGTGCGGACCGCTGCGGCGGGCGCCGTCGCGGCGAAGCACCTCGCCCGGCCCGATGCCCGGGTCGCGGCCGTCTTCGGCGCCGGCGTCCAGGCACGGCTGCAGCTCGAGGCGCTGACGCTCGTGCGCCCGATCGCCGAGGCGCGTATCTGGGCGCGCCGGGCCGACCGCGCCGAGGCCGCAGCCGCGGAGATGACGGCGAAGCTGGGCATTCCCGTGCGCGCCGAGACCACGCCGGAGGCCGCGACCGCGGGCGCCGACATCATCGTCACGACGACGCCGGCGACGGAACCGGTGCTGAGCGCCGATCTTCTGTCGCCCGGCCAGCATGTGACGGCGATGGGGTCGGACGCCGAACAGAAGAACGAGCTGGATCCCCGGATCATCCGGCAGGCCGATCTCTATGTCGCCGACAGCCTTTCCCAGGTGCGCCGCCTGGGCGAGCTCCACCACGCGATCGCCGCCGGCCTGGTCGGGCCCGACGAGAGCTTTGCCGAACTGGGCGCGGTGATTGCCGGCAGGTCCCCGGGACGCAGCGGGCCGTCGGCGATCACGGTCTGCGACCTGACCGGGACCGGCGTGCAAGACACGGCGATCGCGACCTTGGCCCGCGCCCGCGCCACCGCGGCCGGGGCCGGCGTGCCCTTCGACAGTTGACCCAGGTGAAAGATTGGAAACCATGAGCGAACCCGATCTGAACTTTACCCGCGCCGAATACGCCCAGCGTCTCGCCAAGACCCGGGCGGCCATGTCGGCCCGCGGCATCGACCTGCTGATCGTCAGCGATCCGTCCAATATGGCGTGGCTCACCGGCTATGACGGCTGGTCGTTCTATGTCCACCAGTGCGTGATCGTGCCGCCCGACGGCGACCCGATTTGGTACGGGCGCGGTCAGGATGCGAACGGCGCCAAGCGCACCGCCTATCTGAAGCACGACGACATCATCGGCTACCCGGACCATTACGTGCAGTCGACGGAACGGCACCCGATGGATCTCCTGTCGCAGATCATCGAGGAGCGCGGCTGGGGCCGGTTGTCGATCGGCGTCGAGATGGACAATTACTGGTTCTCCGCCGCCGCCTATGGCTCGCTGACCCGGCACCTGCCGAACGCGCGCTTCGTCGACGCGACCGCGCTCGTCAACTGGCAGCGCGCCGTGAAGAGCCCCCAGGAACTCGACTACATGCGCAAAGCCGCGCGCATCGTCGAGGCCATGCACGCCCGGATCCTGGAAAAGGTCGAGCCGGGCATGCGCAAATGCGATCTGGTCGCCGAAATCTACGACGCCGGCATCCGCGGGGTAGACGGGGTCGGCGGCGACTATCCGGCGATCGTGCCCCTGCTGCCGTCTGGAGCGGACGCTTCGGCCCCGCATCTTACCTGGGACGACCGGCCGATGCGGTCGGGCGAAGGGACGTTCTTCGAGATCGCCGGGTGCTACAAGCGCTATCACTGCCCGCTGTCGCGCACCGTATTCCTCGGCAAGCCGACCCAGGCCTTCCTCGACGCAGAGAAGGCGGTGCTGGAAGGCATGGACGCGGGACTGGAGGCCGCCCGTCCGGGCAACACCTGCGAGGACATCGCCAACGCCTTCTTCGCCGTCCTGAAGAAGTACGGGATTGTCAAGGACAACCGCACCGGCTATCCGATCGGTCTCAGCTATCCGCCGGACTGGGGCGAGCGCACGATGAGCCTGCGCCCCGGCGACCGCACGCCGCTCGAGCCCGGGATGACCTTCCATTTCATGACCGGCCTCTGGCTGGAGGACATGGGGCTTGAGATCACCGAGAGCATCGTGATCACGGATCGCGGCGTGGAATGCCTCGCCAACGTGCCGCGCAAGCTGTTCGTCAAGTCCTGACGGGTCTCACCGCCATGCCCGACCACAATCTGCGGCCGTCGCCGGTCGTTCCGACCGTCGATTTCGACGCCGACGGCGTCCAGCACGGCTTCCTCAGGCTGCCCTACAGCCGCGATGATTCCGCGTGGGGATCCGTCATGATCCCGATCGCCGTGATCCGGAACGGGGAGGGCCCGACGGCCCTCCTCACCGGCGGCAATCATGGCGACGAATACGAAGGGCCGATCGCGCTCTTCGACCTGGCCCGCACCCTTCGCCCCGAGGAGGTGCGGGGCCGGATCATCATCGTGCCGGCGATGAACTATCCGGCCTTCCGGGCCGGCACCCGGACCTCGCCCATCGACCGGGGCAACCTGAACCGCAGCTTCCCCGGCCGTCCCGACGGAACGGTGACGGAGAAGATCGCGGACTATTTCACGCGCAATCTGCTGCCGCTCGCGGACATCGTGCTCGACTTCCATTCGGGGGGCAGGACACTCGATTTCGTGCCGTTCGCCGCCGCCCATATCCTGCCCGACAAGGCGC
>JAJUFW010000020.1 GCA_029263555.1 Alphaproteobacteria bacterium | reverse complement strand
TCGAACCAGCGGCTGAGCCGCGTGAGTCCCGCGAGCCCCTCCCTGGTGATCCCGGTCTCGAAGCCCATCTTCAGCATCAGCGTCGGGATCAGCGAAATCAGGTTGGCGTTGCCGCATCGCTCGCCGAGACCGTTCAACGTCCCCTGGACCAGGCGCACACCCGCCCTGACGGCCGCCAACGTGTTCGCGACCGCGTTCTCGGTGTCGTTATGGGTGTGGATGCCCAGGCGGTCGCCGGGGATCACGCGCGTAACCGCGGCCACGATCTCCTCCACCTCGTGGGGCAGCGTGCCGCCGTTCGTGTCGCACAGCACGACCCAGCGGGCGCCCGCATCGAAGGCGGCCTTGGCGCAGGCGAGCGCGAATTCCGGGTTGGCCTTGTAGCCGTCGAAGAAATGCTCGCAGTCGAAAAGGGCCTCGCCACGCCGGGCCGCTTCTTCGATGCTGTCCCGGATCAGCTCCAGGTTCTCGTCCAGCGTGATGCCGAGCGCCACCTCGACATGGAAATCCCAGGTCTTGCCGACCATGCACACGGCCTCAGCGCCGGAATTCAGCACCGACGAAAGCCCCGGATCGTTGGCGGCGCTGCGTCCCGGGCGCCGTGTCATGCCGAACGCCGTGAATCGCGCCCGCTCCAGCCGAGGCGGAGAGGCGAAGAAGGCATCGTCCGTCGGATTCGCCCCCGGCCAGCCGCCCTCGATGTAATCGATGCCGATTCGGTCGAGCTCGCGCGCGATCGCGATCTTGTCCGCGACCGAGAAATCCACTCCCTGGGTCTGCGCGCCGTCGCGCAGGGTCGTATCGTATAGGTAGAGGCGGTTGCCGCTCATGACGTGGAATCGGCTGATTTCTTAAGGATGGCCGTTGGTTTCGCACGGCAAAGCGCGCCCCGTCAACGCCGGGGCGTCCGATTGGACCGGGCCTCGGCCCTCTGCCGTCGGGATTTTGCAGGAAAGCGACCGGTCCGCCCGATCCCGCCCGGAGGCGATGGATCCGATGGGCTGGCCCGGTGAATGGTGCGGTCGAGAAGACTCGAACTTCCACGGCCTCTCGGCCACAGCGACCTCAACGCTGCGCGTCTACCAATTCCGCCACGACCGCACTGTCGTCTTCGGAGCACCCGGCCTCACCGGCGGGGTGCTTGCGTTGAAGGCTGAGGGGAGATAGCAAATAGCATGACCGTTATCAAGGAATTGAAGGGGGTCGGGGGCGAAGATTTTTTGCCCCCCCTTCCCGAGCCCACTTCCAAGGCGGAAGAACGCCCGTCCGGCGGCCCCGAATGGCGCATCAGCGACGCCCCGGTCTCCTATCCGGACGCGCTTGCGGAGATGGAGGCGAGGGTCGAGCGGATCGCGCGGGGCGAGGCCCCGGAGCTTGTCTGGCTTCTGGAGCATCCGCCTCTCTACACCGCCGGCACCAGCGCCGATTCCCGGGATCTTCTCCAGCCCGACCGATTCCCGGTCTACCGGGCGGGGCGCGGTGGCCAGTACACCTATCACGGCCCCGGCCAGCGGATCGCCTACGTCATGCTGGACCTGAAGCGGCGCGGACCGGACGTGCGGCATTTCGTCTGGAGCCTGGAAGAATGGCTGATCCGGACCCTGGATCGCTTCGGTGTTCGCGGGGAACGGCGGGACGGGCGGGTCGGCATCTGGATCGACCGGGGCCGCGAGGGCGGACTGCCCGGCCGCGAGGACAAGATCGCCGCGATCGGGGTCCGCGTGCGGCGCTGGGTCACCTTCCATGGCGTCGCCCTCAACGTCGAGCCGGATCTCTCGCATTTCAACGGCATCGTTCCCTGCGGAATCTCCGACCATGGGGTGACGTCGCTGGTCGATCTCGGCCGGCTCGTGACGATGGACGAGGTCGACGCGGCGCTCCGCGCTGCCTGGGACGAGGTGTTCGAATCCGGCCGGTGACGGGCGTTACCGGCCGGAAACCGTCAGCGCTCCGCCACGTCCCCGCTCGGGGATCGCTGCGCAGGGGAACTCGATACCGACAATAGTCCCCTCCCCCAGCCGGCTTTCGATCGTGATCTCGGCACCGTGCAGGTCCGCCAGCCGCTTGACCAGCGGCAGGCCCAGGCCCGTGCCACCCTTCCGCCTCGACAGCGCGTTCTCGACCTGCTCGAAAGGCCGCCAGATCCGGGCGAGATCCTCTTCCGCGATGCCGATGCCGGTATCGGCAACGGCGATCCTGACGCCGCCATCGGCGCCGGGCCCGATCGAGATCCGGACCCGCCCCCCGGAGGGCGTGAACTTGATGGCGTTGGACATCAGGTTGATGACGATCTGCTTCAGGGACCGAGAATCCGCATAGAGCGCGGGGCAACCGGGTTCCACCTCCTGCGTGACGCGCACGCCGGCGGCTTCCGCCTGATGCTGCAGCAGCCCGACGCAGCCCGCGATCAGTTGCCCGGCATCCAGCCATTCGGGCTCGATCCGGGCCTGCCCGGCCTCGATCTTCGAGATGTCCAGGATGTCGTTGATGATCGCCAGCAGATGGGTGCCGCTTTCGCTGATGTCCCGGGCGTATTCCCGATAGGCGGGCACCCCGACCGGTCCCAGCAGCTCGCCGCGAATCATGTCGGAGAATCCGATGATCGCGTTCAACGGCGTCCGGAGCTCGTGGCTCATGGTGGCGAGGAACTGGGACTTGGCCCGATTGGCCTCCTCCGCCTCGCGCAGGGCTTCCGCCAAGCGGCGTTTGGACAGCTTGCGCGCGGTGATGTCCCTGACGACGCAGACGAAGTTCCGGCCGGACGCGAATTTCATGCGGCTGACGCCGATCGACACGGGGATGGACCGCCCGTCGCGGTCGCGGGCCGTGACCTCCTGGTGATCGCCCTCCTCCGGGCTGGGATCGCTGCTGGCGGCACGGAATGCCGATTCGACGACCGACCAATCCTCCGGGGCGAAGAGATGGCTCATCGGCAGTCCGCGCAGCTCCGCCTGCTCGTAGCCGAACAGCCTGACCGCGGCATGATTGATCCGCTGGACCCGAAGGTCCGAATTGGTCGTGATGATCGCGTCGATCACGCTTTCCATGATGCTGTCGAGATGGGCGCGCTCGCGCCGCAACTCGTCCTGGATCCTCTCGCCGCGCCTGAGGGTGGCCGCGAACTGGCGAAGAAGGGCGTTGGTTTTTCCGACCAGGAAGCCCAGTTCGGTCCTTTCGTGACCGCGCGGCACGCGCAGCAGCGTCGCCGCCGGTTCGCGAGGGTCGACCTTCCGCACGTCCTCGGCCAGCGCGAGAATGGGGCGAGAGAGAAGGAATTGGTAGACGACGACCAGAACAACACCCAGAAGCAGCGTCTGCGTCAGCCCGAACAGCAGCATGGTCCCCGCCCGGTCGAGCAGGCGGGCGAGGATGGCGCCGTCGTCGAGATCCGCCATGAGCCTGCCGACGACCAGCTTTTCCAGCGCGCCGGAGACCGGGTTCGGCCGTTCGACGATCAGCGGAACCCGAATGCCGTGCAGATCCCGGAGCAGTAGCCGGCCGGCCAACCCGACGTGAGCCGATGACGGTCCCCCGACCTCGGCCAGGACCCGGCCATGGTCGTCGTAGATCCGGGCATTGGCGAAGATGCCGTTGTTGACGAGGCCGACGACGATGCTTTCGGCAAGCGCCGGATCCAGCACGAAGGTAGCCCGAGTCGCAGGCCCCAGCATGGCGCGTCCGGTCTCAGCGACGGTCGCGCTGATCCGGTCCCGCTCCTGCGCAAGGTCGAACGCAAGGCTGGCGAAGGTCATCACGAGCCCGAGTACCGCCGCGGCCAGGACCGATATGATCGCGTGCCTGAGCGATAGCCGATGCGTCACATGCCCGATGGTCAAGGGCCCTCCCGCGTGCCCATGAACGGCTTTCCTCCCCTGTCGCCGGACCTTTGGGCGATGCGTCCATGTCCGATCATCTTGCATACCGGATAATTTGATAGATTCTTTTATCAAACAATAAACGTATTGCAGCAGGGGGATTTCGAACCGTGGCCAAGTGCGCCGTGCCTCTGGCAGCCCTCGCGCTCATGCTTTCCTTGGCTCAGCCTGCCGCTGCCGATTCGCACTACATCCGTCTGACGACCGAGGAATATCCCCCTTTCAACTTCTCGGAATCGACGACCGGCAAGATCCTGGGCATGTCCACGGATCTGGTAAGGGCGATGATGGAGAAGGCGGCCGTGGGCCGCTATACGATCGAAATGCTCCCCTGGCAGCGGGCCTATGACGAGGCGCTGACGAACCCCAATGCGTGCGTCTTCTCCACGACCGAGACGGAGGACCGCCTGCCCCTGTTCAAATGGGTGGGACCGCTGGTCAGCAACGACTGGGTCTTTCTGGCCAGGCCCGACAGCCCGATCAAGATCGATTCGCTGGAGGCCGCCCGCCCCTATGTCATCGGCGGCTACCGGGGCGACGCCACGGCCAATTTCCTGAAGAAGAACGGGTTCACTGTCCTGACCGCGCCGGAAGACCGCCACAACGTCAAGCTTCTGACCGCCGGACGGATCGATCTGTGGGCGACGGGGAGCCTCCTGGGTCCGTGGCTTGCCCGGCAGGAGGGCATGACCGACCTGCGGGTGCTGCATCGGTTCCGCACCATGGTTCTGAGCCTCGCCTGCAATCCGGCCGTCGCGGACGACACGATCGACCGTCTCCAGGAAGCCCTCGATGCCCTGGAACGGGACGGAACCGCCGCGGCGATCCGCGGCCGTTACAATTAGGCGCCCGGTGCGCGGAAGTTCGGATCGGGAACGGTGACAGGACGGGAAAGGTTATAGTATAACATGACTTGCAGGCCGCCCGGGCCGGAACCGTTCGGCGGCCTGCCCGTTTCCAGGCCTTACCGGAGTCCCCCATGCCGAGCCTCTCGGCCCCCGCCCGGGTTCGCGACAATCGCGCGGCCCCAGACACAACGCCGCTGGTGCGTCTCGAGAACATTGGCGTCAGATTCGGACGCAAGGTCGCCCTGGAACGGGTCTCCCTGTCCATCAAGCCGGGTGAGATCGTCACGATCATCGGCCCGAACGGCGCCGGCAAAAGCACGCTCGTCCGCACGATCCTGGGCCTCGTCCGGACGTTCACCGGCACGGTCGCGACCCGGCCCGGAGCCACAATCGGCTATGTGCCGCAGCGGCTGGTCGCCGATCCGGTGCTGCCGCTCACCGTCAGCCGGCTCATGTCGCTGACCCGCCGCGTCGACCGGCGCAGCATCGAAGCCAGCCTGGAGGAGGTCGGCGCCGGTCCGCTCATCGACCGGCAGGTTCAGACCCTTTCGGGCGGGGAGATGCAGCGCGTGCTGCTGGCGAGAGCGCTGCTGCGCGCGCCCTCCCTCCTGGTCCTGGACGAACCGACGCAGAATGTCGACTTCCAGGGACAGGCGGAGCTCTATGAACTGATCCGCCGGATCCGCGACGAACGGGGCTGCGGCATCGTCCTCGTCTCCCACGACCTGCATGTCGTGATGGCCGCGACCGATCGGGTGCTGTGCCTGAACCGGCACGTCTGCTGCGCCGGTACGCCGGAGTCGGTGAGCGAGCATCCCGAGTACCGCGCTCTTTTCGGCCCGCGCGCTGCCGCAAGCATGGCGGTCTATCGCCACGCCCACGCGCACCGTCATACGCTGGACGGCGAGGTGGTGCCGCTCAATCCGGGCACGGCACCCTCCGACCGCCGCGCCCGCGGGCACGAACACCAGGACGGGCATGACCATGGCGGTACGCCCGGGCACGCTCACGGCTGCGGCTGCAGCCCCGCCAAGGAGGGCCGATGATGCTCTCCGGCCTTCTGGACGACTTCGTCGTCCGCGCGATTCTGGGCGGCATCGGCGTGGCCGTCGTCGCGGCCCCGCTCGGCTGCTTCGTCGTCTGGCGGCGGATGGCCTATTTCGGCGATACCCTTGCCCATTCGGCGCTGCTCGGCGTCGCCCTGGGATTCCTGCTCGCCATCGACCTCACGGTAGGGGTCGTCGCCACCTGCTCGATCCTCGCGGTCATCATCGTGCTGCTGCAGGAACAGCGCCGGATAGCGACGGACACCCTGCTGGGCCTTCTTTCCCATTCGACGCTGGCGCTGGGGCTCGTGGCGCTCGCTTCGATGGAAACCCTGCGCATCGATCTCCTGAGCTATCTGTTCGGTGACATTCTCGCGATCGGGATCGGCGACATCGCCTGGATCTGGTCCGGCGCGGTCGTCGTCCTGGCGCTCCTGGCGGCGATCTGGCGGCCGATGCTGGCCGTCACAGTCCATGACGAGCTTGCCCGGGCCGAAGGCGTCAACGCTCTGGCGACGAGACTTCTGTTCACCCTGCTCCTGGCCGTGGTGATCGCCATCTCGATGAAGATCGTCGGCATCCTGCTGGTGACCGCGCTCCTCATCGTGCCGGCGGCAACGGCCCGCCGGTTCGCTCGGACGCCGGAACAGATGGCCGTGCTGGCCAGCGCCTTCGGAGCGGCGGCGGTGACGGGAGGGATCTATGCCTCGCTCCTGTGGGACACCCCGTCCGGCCCGTCCGTCGTCGTGGCCGCGCTGGCGCTGTTCGTCGGAAGCCAGATCGTCGGCGCCGCCGTCATGCAGAGTGCCGACGGCTGAGCCGGCATCCCGGCTCGCAAATGCGAATGATCAGGCCGGTTCCTGCCGGCCGACCACCCTATAGACCTCGACCGCGCCCCGCTTCCCCTTCAGCGTCACGGGACCTGCGGCGATGCCGCGGTAGCGTCCGCCCAGACGCTGCCACGTCCTGTCCCCCACAAGGACCTTGCCGATCACGGCCGATCCTTTCGGATCCAGCGTCTTGGCAAGCGCTTCGAGCCGGGCGGCGGTGTTCACCGCATCGCCCACAACCGTATATTCCATCCGGTCGGCCCCGCCGAAGGTGCCGGCCATCACCTCTCCCGTCTGGATGCCGATGCTGATCCCGATCGACGGCAGCCCCCGGTCCGCAAAGGAACGGTTCAGGGCCCGCAGGTCACGTTCCATGCCGAGCGCGCATTCGACGGCCGCCGCGGCATCGGCGGTGATCTCCTGGTCCGAAGCGCGGGGGACCGGCACGCCGAACACCGCCATGACAGCGTCGCCCAGGAACTTGTTGACGATGCCTCCCTGGTCGCGAACGCACCGGACCATCACTTCCATATAGCCGTTGAGCCACCCCGCAAGATCGGCCGGTTCCAGGCCTTCGCAGACCGCGGTGAAATCGTCGATATCGCAGAACAGGATCGTGGCGGTCAGGGGCCGGGGCTGAAGCAGCGCACCGTCGCCGGCCGAGGCCTGTCGGCGATAGAGCTCCTCCGCGACCGTCGCCGACACATGGCTGGAAAACAGGCGCATCAGCTGGTCCCGCGCCCGCCGCTCGGCCTCTCCCTGGATGCGCCAGGCCTCCTCGATCCGGCTCTTTTCCGCCTCGAACTTCCGTCCCAGCCGTTCGATCTGCTTCAATCGCGAGGCCACTGTCGCAAGCAGGATGTCCAGGTCGACGGGCTTCGTCAGATAGTCGTCGGCGCCAAGCTGCTTTCCCGCGACGATGTCCCGGCGGTCGGCCAATGCCGAAAGGAAGACGAAGGGCACTTCGGCCAGTTCCGGATGGCCGGTCCGCAATTCGGACAGCAGGTCGTAGCCGCTCATCACCGGCATGTTCACGTCGCAGAGGATCAGGTCCGGATGATAGGCAAGGATGGCGTCCAGCCCTTCCCGGCCGTTTCCGGCCTCATGGACCGTGTGGCCGGCGTCCCGGAGTTCCGCCGCGATCACCCGCCGGAGCGGCGCCTCGTCCTCAATGAACAAGATCGTTGCCACGGATCGCCTCCTTTCCGCGTTCCGCGGGGTCGCCCAGGGGCAGCCGGACGGTGACCGTCGTTCCCTTGCCGACGACGCTTGCGATGTCCATCGACCCGTCGTGCATGGCGACCAGCTTGTCGACCAGGCTGAGGCCAAGGCCGGTTCCGGCGATGCCGACCGAGGTCCGCGCCCGATAGAACCGCTGCAGGATATAGGGAAGATCCTCGGCCGGGATGCCGATGCCGTGATCCGCTACGGACCAGACCACGGCCCCCTCCTCCTGCCATCCCCGGACGACGATATCGCCGCCGTCCGGGGAATATTTCACGGCGTTGGTCAGGATATTGGTCGCGATCTGGTCCATGAGGCCGGGATCCACGACGACGCGCTCCGGCAGCCGGTCCAGCTCGACGACGAAGCGGTGCTGGGGCGCGATCGCCTGCTGGCGGCGGCAGACCTCGGCCAGGATGCCGCCGAGGTCGCAGGGCTGGGGACGGAAGCGGATCTGGCCCAGGTCCAGATGGGCGGTGCTCAGGATCGCGTCGATGTGGCCGACCATGCGCGCGACCGCCCCGCGAATCTCGTTCCCCAGTTGTTCAAACTCCGCCTGGACCAGTTGTCTGCCCCGCCGCATGAGGCGCTGGGTCGCGGCATCGATGATGGCAAGCGGCGTCCGGAACTCGTGCGAAGTCATGGAGATGAACTCGCGCTGGAGCTGGCTCAGCTGCTTTTCCTTGTGCAGGGCCTGGCGCAGCGCTTCCGTCGCGTTCCGGTAGGGCGTCACATCGGTGCCGACGATGAGCGTGCTGCCGTCCGGGGGATGCCGGACGCTCACCACGATGCAGCGGCCATCGGCCAGCGTCCGTTCCTCGTTGAACTCGTCCGGGCGCCGCAGTCGGGCAAGCTCCGCCTCGACCCAGGTCTCGTCCAGCCCGCGCGCGGCGGCGATCGCTTGCGTCACCTCGGTCATGGAGGCACCCGGCTTCAGGATGCCGGCCAGCTCCGGGGTGAAGTCGATGATGGCGCGATTGGCGACGATCAGGCGCTCGTCGCCATACAGCACGAAGCCGTCCTTGAAGGTATTGATGGCGGCGACGAGGCGCTCTTCCGCCGCCTTCAGGGCCTCGGTCCGCTGCGCCACCAAATCCTCGAGCTGGCCGCGATAGCGGGCGAGCTCGCATTCGGTCTCTATGCGTCCCGTGATGTCCCGGAAAAGCAAGAGGGCAGCCGGCGTCCCGTCATAGGGAAACGGCACCGCCGTTGCCTCGACGAAGATCCTGCGGCCGTCCCGCGTGCGGACTTGGCGCCTCGAGAACGGGATCTCGCCGCCGGTCTCCAGCATGCGGATCGCGTCCCCCTCCGCGTTGGACAGGGGCTCGGCAAGGAAGTCGGTGTAGGGCCGGCCGCGCGCCTCCTCGGGTGAATCCAGGCCCAGGATCGCGCATCCCGCCGGATTCAGGAACACAATGCCCTCCCGGTCGTGCAGCATCACGCCGTCCGGCAGAAGATTGACCAGCTTGCGATACCGATCCTCGCTCTGGCGCAGGCGCTCTTCGACCTGGGCACGTTCGACCGCGCCGGCGATCAGGTTCCCCGCCGTATGGAGCACGTCGATCTCGATCGGGGTCCAGACGCGCTCCGTGCGGCAGTCGTCGAAGCCGATATGCCCCCACCATTCGCCGTTGACGAAGATAGGCACCGAAACGAAGGACAGGGTCCCCTGGTATTCGAACTCCCTCCGCAGATCTCCCGAAAGGTCGCGGGTCATGACCTGGATCGGCTGGCCGGCCCGCCGTCGCGCCGTCCATTCCAGGAACAGGGAGTCGCCCTCGGTCAGGCTCTGGTTCCAGTTCAGGGGATTGTCGCTCAGGGTTTCGAGGCCGGGTTCCGCCCAGTCGAAACGGCAGCTCTGAACCTGGCCGAGGGTCGGATGCTCGTGGATCTGGAACACGGAGACGCGGCTGACCTCGGCCGCCTCGCCCAGGCGGCTGATGAGCTGCCGGACTCCTTCCTGCCAGCCGGCATGCCCGACGATGATCCCGGCGGCATAGCCGATCGCGTCCAGCATGGCGGTCCGGCGGTGCAGCTCCGCCTCCCTCTGCTTGGCCGCGGTGATGTCCCGCCGGATGCCGACTATTCCGCCGTCGCTGGTCTTCCAGTCGACCACCCTCATCCAGCGGCCGTCGCTCAGCTTCACCTCGAACAACTCGCCGGGGCGCGCCCGCTGTCGCCGGCGTTCTTCCAGCCACTCCTCCTCGCGCCCGATCGCATCGGCGAACTGGCCCCGGTAGGTGCCGGCGCGCAGAACGTCGTACCAGCTGACCCCGGGGACAAGGAGATCCGCGGTGGCCGCGTTCAGGTCACGGTACTGCCGGTTGCAGACGACCAGCCTGTCGTCCGCGTCGTAAAGCGCGAAGCCGTCCGCCAGGGCTTCAATGGCGTCGGCCAGGCGCTCCTGGAGCCGGTCGACCTGCGCCTCGGCATTCATCCGGCGCGTCACGTCGGTCCAGAGGCTGGTAAAGCCGGATCCCCGCAGCCGCTGCTCCTCGAGCTGCAGCCAGCCGCCTTCGCGTCCCTGGAAGATCAGCGGCTCCCGCTCGAGCGCCGCGACCGGATCGGGCCGCGCCGCCAGACCTTCGATCCGCGGCCGTTCGGCCTCGTGCAGGCTGGTGCCTGCGATGCGGAGCAGGTGGTCGGCATAGGTGGCCCCGGGGCGGAACAGGTCGATGAGACGGGGGAACATCGTGGCCATCGCCTTGTTGGCCAGGACGAAGCGCCCCTGCTGATCGTAGCGCGCGAAGCCGATGGTCCCGGCGACGACCTCGGTGATCCCGTCCCGCGCCGCCTGTTCCGCCTGGTTGGCCGTGACGTCCGTCCAGATCTTCAGAAGGTGACCGTCCGGCAGGCGATGGGGCTGGACCTCGTACCATCGTCCGTCCCGCCGCTGGTAGATGTAGGGACCGTCCAGGCGTCGGTGCCGCTCCAGCCCGGCTGCGAGGTGCAGCGGGAAGGTCTCGGCCTCCGCCGCCGTCAGGTTCTCCTCGAAGTACCGGCGCAGGGTCTCCGCATAGGGCAGGCCATGTCTCAGGATTCCGGCCTCTTCGGGAAAGAACCGGAGATACGCCTCGTTCCAGAGGACCACCCGGTCTTGCGGATCGTACAGGCAGACGGCGACGTCGATCCGGTTCAGAACCGCGTCAAGCAGCAAACGCGCATCGACGGACGCCGGCACCCCAGGTTCGACCCTCGCCATGGAATGCTCTCCTGATTCCGGCCGCTCGGGGATTCCGGGCCCGGCTCGCGGGGGCGACAACGGACCACCCGGCGGAGGCGGGCCAAGCGTCCCATATTCGCCGTTGGTTGGAAATAATCCTTAAGAGGAAGGCGGGCCCGGATCGCCGGCCGGGGGAAGCAGCCGAACCCGGCGGCCGGCGTGCGCGTTGTTCCCAGAGGCGCCAGTCCTGAAACAGGCAGCCCGGAGGTCCCCTATGTCCGACGCCGTCAACCAGACGCCGATCGACGTTTCGACCATCTTCGACCGCGGAATTGCCCCGGCGGTCGCCCTCAGGATCTGCGACCGGTACGCCAGAACCCTCATCGCGCTCGACGACGAGGGCGGTCCCGTTCCGGTGGAGGATCAGGAGATCTTCGCGGCGATGCTGGCGGAAGCGTTCAGCTTCGAGGCAACCCGGACCTATCTGAAGGAGAATCCCCACGGACCGATCCTGGAGTGGATGACCCGGTTTCCGAGCGCGCTCGAGGACATGCTGCACCGCTTCGTCGCCGAGCCGTGACCCTGCCGCGCGGACCGGGTTCCGTCGCGGACGCAGCCTCCTGCGGAACCACGATGTTACCGCAGGCGGTCTCAGTTCCCGGAAATGGTCCGGTGGCGACGACCCCTCAGCCGGCTGCAAGCAACGCGTAGGCGATGATGTAGTCGCCGCAGTCGGGCGACTGTCGGGTCCCCGGCGTCGGTTGTGTCCGCCCCATCTAGGCAATCGACAGTTGCGTTCCCGACCCGGAGCGCATGAAATGCCGGTACGGGAGATGGAAGCCGGTGCCGGGTGGCCTCCGCCGCCTGCGGAACCGCAATCGAGAAACCGGCCGCCGCCTGGATTCGATTACCTACGAATGGTTAGTGGGCGAAGAAATATCAATGCCGAGCAGACAACCGAGCCCCGGCGAAATATTGGGCCAGCGCATCCAGAGCGTGGCGCGTCTGTGGCGCAAGGCGGCGGATCAGAGGCTTGACGATTTCGGGCTCTCCCACGCGACCGCCCGCCCCTTGCTTGCCCTGTGGCGTCTCGGCGGCGAAGCCCGTCAGGGCGCGGTCGCGGTGCATGCCGGACTCGAAGGCCCTTCGGTCGTCCGCTTGATCGACCTGCTTCTGGCCGAAGGTCTGGTCACGCGCGCCGAGGATTTCACGGACCGGCGGGCGAAGATCCTGGAGCTCACCCAGAAGGGCGAGACACGCATCGTGGAGATCATGCGCGTCCTGGACGTTCTGCGCGAGGAACTGCTGGGAGACGTGAAGGAAGAAGAGATCGAGAAGGCCGTTTCCGTTCTGACGGATCTGGAGAAACGGCTGGGCAGGATCTGCTCGGAAATTTGAGGCGGCACCTGTTCCATGTCGACTGTCGGTTCCCCGCTTCCCCAGGATTCGGGATCGGCCGCTCCGGAATCGCCGGGGCGCAACATGTTTTCGCGGGGATGGACGGGAGGGGCCGCTGCGACCGTCGTCATCTTTGGCGCGGCGCCGGGCCTGAGAAGCTGCGTGCCGCCGTTAAGGCCGGTTTCACGCCGCGCGCCCAGGCGTTCATGGAGCGACCGCGTTCAGCCATTCCTGGAGCGCCGAGTCTGGCCTATGCTGCCGAAGCCTTCGGCCCCGTCTCCGGCAAGTTGATCGGAGGCGATGGCCGAAGGGCCGAGCCGCGAATTCGATCCGCAGCCGGATGAAATCCCCGTAATGCCTGCCGCGATCGGCCGTGCCGCGCCCGGGAACCGGCCGCAGCTCCCCCGCCGTCCGTTCGCCGGAGTTCTGGAGATCTCATGAGAATCCGCGCCTTCGATCTGCTCCTGACGGCCGTCGCGCCCGCCATCTGGGGCAGCACCTATTTCGTCACGACCGAGTTTCTGCCGGGCTTCTCCCCGATGACGGTCGCGATGCTGCGCGCCCTGCCGGCCGGATTGCTGCTGCTCCTGATCGTGCGGCAATTGCCGAGCGGCATCTGGTGGGGGCGGATCTTCGTCCTCGGCGCACTCAACATATCGATTTTCCTCAGCTTGCTGTTCGTCTCGGCATACCGGCTTCCGGGCGGCGTCGCCGCCACGGTCGGCGCCGTGCAACCGCTGATGGTCATCCTGCTGGCCCATTTTCTCCTCGCCACGCCGATCCGCCTGGCGGCGATCCTGGCCGCCCTCGCAGGGGCCGCGGGCGTCGCGTTGCTGGTGCTGTCGCCAAGCGCCGCGCTCGACAAGATCGGCGTTGCAGCCGGGCTTGCAGGGGCGGCCTCCATGGCGTGCGGAACGGTCCTGACGCGCAAGTGGCAGCCGCCGGTCTCGCTGCTCACCTTCACCGCCTGGCAACTGACCGCCGGCGGGCTGCTTCTGGTGCCGGTGGCGCTGATCGCGGAACCGCTCATGCCGGTCCCGACCGCGACCAACCTGCTCGGGCTGGTATGGCTGGGGCTGGTCAGCTCGGCCTTGGCCTATGTTCTTTGGTTTCGGGGCGTTGCGCGGCTGGATTCCGCGGTCGTGTCATCGCTCGGCTTCCTCAGCCCGGTCACCGCCATGCTGCTCGGATGGCTGCTCCTGAACCAGACGCTTTCCTTGCCGCAGATCGCCGGCGTCGTTCTCGTCATCGGCAGCATCTGGCTGGTCCAACGGAGCCATAGCCGTTCGCAGCCTTCCTCCGCGGCAGCTGTGAGGACATCTGCGCCAGAGCAATGACGAATGGCATCCCGGCGACGACCGTTGGCCCGTCAGACCCGGTGCAAATCGCTGCTTCTGCGACGTAAGGAATCGCCGAACACGGGCGTCGTTCCCTAGGGGAGAGCGCATACCGCTTGCCCTTGGCAAGAGCAGCCTGATTTCAGGTTTCGAGGGCGGAGCAGCGTTCCGGACCGAGAATGGCCGGCCTACATGGCATTCGGAATGCCTGCGCAGGCCGCATCAGAAGCGCCACATCGGGTAAGGGCTCGGATCAACGATAGGCTCGACATCTCTCACCGTGGTCTCGGCCACGCACTGCCCGGCGGCGGCTATCAGCGGGATTGTCCGCGACAAAGGTGGAATTGAATGGGACTTCGCAGCAAGCACGGATCGGGCATCGGCAAATGTAGCTGCCCGGAAAAGCCGAATGGAGATCACGACGGGGTTGCTGGCCTCCCCGTTCTATAGGCGCATACGATGCGTCCAATCGCTACCGGGCCAGGCCGGCGCGACAAGACGGCG
>JAJUFW010000718.1 GCA_029263555.1 Alphaproteobacteria bacterium | reverse complement strand
GGCGCCGGTGCCGGCGCGGTCTCGGCCGCGCCTTCGGCCGGCTGTTCGCCCACGGCTTCCTGGCCGCCCGACTGCCCGCCGGCCTGAGCGTCGTCCGATTCGCCGGCCGCCTCGCCGGTGCCGGTCGTCGCCTCGGGAGTGGTCTCCTCGCTGGCGGCCTCGGCGGCCTGCGGCGCGGGGAACGGCTTCGGATTGTCGCTGAGCGTCGCGAGATAGGCGATCAGGTCGGCGCGGTTCGTGTCGGTCTTCAGGCCGGCATAGCTCATCGCCGTGCCCGGGACCCACTGGCGCGGGTTCAGCAGGAAGCCGTTCAGCTCTTCGAACGTCCAGTTGCCGCCATGGCCCTGCATCGCGGAGGAATAGTTGAAGCCTTCGTGGCTGGCGACCGGACGCTCCACGATGTCCCACAGATTCGGGCCGACCTTGTTCGCGCCGCCCTTCTCGAAGGTATGGCAGGCCGCGCAGGCGCGGGTCTGGGCCTCGCCCGCGGCGGGATCGGCATTGGCGAGCAGGGCGCCGATGTCGGGCAGAGCCGGTTCATCCTGGGCCGCGTCGGCGGCCGGTGCCTCGCCCGTGTCGACTACATATGCATTCTCTGCGAGCTCGACCGGGTGCACGAGTTGCCTGGCGACGAAGCCAGTCACCATGGCGATAATGCCCGCGACCAGAACGGCCGCGAAAATCTTGTTTAGTTCCATGCCGGACATTCACCTTCTTACTCGGAACGGGCACCCGGGCAGGGCACCGCGGCCCGACGGTCGCGAAGCGTGGCGTTTCTAGGGCCATTTCGGGTGCCGACGCAAGCCCCTGCGCCTCTTTGCCGCTTGACGCCGCCGCCTCTCTAGCGCACGAGACGCGGGCTTGCCTTGAAACAAGCCAGAGCCCGCTTCGGATGGACCCAATCATTATCATACCTTCCCGGCTCGCCTCGACACGGCTGCCGAACAAGCCGCTGGCCGATATCGCAGGGGTGCCGATGATCGTCCAGGTCTGGCGACGGGCGTGCGAGGCGGCGCTGGGTCCGGTCGTGGTCGCGGCCGGCGACCCGGAAATCGCGGCCGTCGTCGAAGCGGCGGGCGGCCGGGCGGTCCTGACCGATCGGGACCATGCCTCGGGATCCGACCGAATCTTCGAGGCGCTCCGCCGTGTCGACCCGGAGGGCCGACACGACGTCGTGGTGAATGTGCAGGGGGATCTGCCGACGATCGACCCGGCCGTGATCCGCGCCGCGCTCGATCCGCTCCGGCAGCCGGAGGTGGACATCGCGACCCTGGTCGCCGTCATCACCCGGGAGGAGGAGGTGGCCGCCGCCAGCGTGGTCAAGGCGGTCGTGGAGCTGCCCGCGGACGCCAGAATCGGCCGGGCCCTCTATTTCACCCGGGCGACGGCACCGACCGGCCCCGGACCGCTCTTCCACCATATCGGGCTTTATGCCTACCGGCGCGATGCGCTGGCGCGCTTCGTGTCGCTACCGCCATCGGTGCTTGAGCGGCGGGAGAGCCTGGAGCAGCTCCGCGCGCTCGCCAACGGCATGCGCATCGACGTGGCGCTCGTTGACACGGTTCCGCTCGGTGTCGATACTCCCGC
>JAJUFW010000091.1 GCA_029263555.1 Alphaproteobacteria bacterium | reverse complement strand
CGAGACGACCGGCGAAGCGTTCCGCTCGGAGGCGGCGCGCCAGCGCTGGCCGCGCCACAGGAAGACATTCGTTTCCTTCGAACAGGCGTGGCTGCG
The DNA here is from genome assembly GCA_029263555.1 of Alphaproteobacteria bacterium. Lineage (GTDB taxonomy): Bacteria > Pseudomonadota > Alphaproteobacteria > DSM-16000 > Inquilinaceae > JAJUFW01. Next base: position 8,709 of record JAJUFW010000091.1, on the reverse strand, counting down.
GCATCGGCGGATCGGGGACGGGACGGTCGATCTCTCGGGCGGCCGCTGGCGTGACCTGCTATGCGGCAGCGACGCCATCCGCCCTGCAGTCCAGCCGCAGCACGAGCGGCGCAAATATCTGGAAGTGGAAGCGCGGGGCGGCGCGCTGCTGTTCCGGTTCGCTGGGCTCGGCCGGTACGGGGAGACCGGCTTCCGGCGTGCAGCGGAGCTGGCGGAGTCCGGTTTCGGCCCGCCGGCGGTTGGATTCAAGGACGGGTTCCTGGCGCTCCGCTTCGTTCGCGGACGGCCGCTCACGCCGGCCGCCGGATCCGACCCGGAATTCCTCAGGGCGGCGGCCGCCTACGTCGCCTACCGCGCCCGATCGTTCCCGACCGGCGGCACGGTCGGGAACGACGAGGTAACGGCCATGATCGAGGCCAATGTCGGGGAGCTTCTGGGACCGGGCTGGCTGGACGGGCTGCGCGGGCTGGGGCGGTTCATGCCCGTTCTCGACATCGCCCCGGAAATCGAGGTCGATGGCCGGATGCTGCCCCATGAGTGGCTGCAGACCCGGAACGGCTACCTGAAGACCGACGGGACCGACCACAACTGCGACCACTTCTTCCCGGGAGCGCACGATATCGCCTGGGATGTCGCCGCACTCGAGGCCGAATTCCTGCTACCGGACGGTGCGGGGCACGCCCTTGCCCAGGCGGTTGCGGACGCGACCCGCGACCGGACCCTGCCAGACCGGCTGCCGTTCCAGTCGGTCGCCTATCTGGCGTTCCGCCTGGGCTATGCGACGCTTGCCGCCCGAACGCTCGAGAGAACGCCCGACGGATGGCGGATGGCCCGGCTTGCCCGTCGGTACAAGGGCCAGCTCCGACGGGCCGTTCTCAGGCTGTCGGCCGGACTCCGACCGCGTTCGCTCATACGTTGAAGCGGAAATGGAAGATGTCGCCGTCGCGGACGACGTATTCCTTGCCTTCCTGACGCATCTTGCCTGCGTCCTTCGCGCCTTGTTCGCCGCCGAGCGTCACGAAGCTTTCGTAATCGATCGTTTCTGCCCGGATGAAGCCGCGCTGGAAGTCGGAATGGATGACGCCCGCCGCCTCGGGTGCGGTCGCGCCTTGCGGCACGGTCCAGGCCCGCGCCTCCTTGGGACCGACCGTGAAGAAGGTGATCAGGCCCAAAAGCTTGTAGCCTGCCCGGATCACCTTGTTCAGGCCCGGCTCCTCGAGGCCTAGGGTCGCCAGGAACTCGCGCTTCTCCTCCGGGTCGGAAAGCTGCGCCAGCTCGGACTCAATGGCGGCCGAGATCACGACCGCACCGGCGCCCTCGGACTCCGCCTTCTCGATTACCCTGCGGGAGTGCTCGTTTCCGGTCGCGGCTTCCTCTTCGGAGACATTGCAGACATAGAGTACGGGCTTCGCGGTCAGAAGCTGCAGCCTCGTGAAGATCGGCTGCTCTTCCCGCGAAACCTCGATGGTCCGGGCGGGGCGTCCTTCCTGCAGCGCGGCGAGCGCGCGCTCCATGATCTCGACCTCGGCCTTGGCATCTTTGTCGCCGCCCTTGGCGCGTTTCGAGGCGTTGTTGATCCGCCGCTCCAGGCTTTCCATGTCGGCGAGCATCAACTCGGTCTCGACCGTCTCGGCGTCGCGGACCGGATCGACGGACCCTTCGACATGGGTCACGTCGCCCTCGAAGCAGCGCAGGACGTGCAGGATCGCGTCCGTCTCGCGAATGTTGCCCAAGAACTGGTTGCCCAGCCCTTCGCCCTTAGAGGCGCCGCGGACCAGGCCCGCGATGTCGACGAACTCAAGCTGCGTCGGGATCACCTTCTGGCTCTTGGCGATTTCCGCCAGGCGGTCGAGACGCGGATCCGGCACGCCGACGCGTCCGGTATTCGGCTCGATCGTACAGAAGGGATAGTTCGCGGCCTCCGCGGCCTGAGTGGCGGTGAGGGCGTTGAACAGGGTCGACTTGCCGACATTGGGCAGGCCGACGATGCCGCAGGTGAAACCCATGGGGCGAAACGCTCCAGCTTGGTGTCGTCGATGGTCGGGATGGCTCGTCCCGCAGTGCTTAGCGCCTCGGGAAGGCGGGTGCAATCGTCAGGAGCGCGTGAAGGGGCAAGGGCCCATAAGGATCGGGAGCCGGCCCGGTTTCCCGGGGGGCTCCCGACCCCACGCTTCGATTTCGCCCAAGGTAGCACCCCATCCTTGCTGAAGTGAGGGCTGCCATGCGTCACCGCACAGGCTTGCGGCGGCTATTTCGTCACCGGCATTGCCGATCACGATGACGATAGCATGCACCCATGTCCCAGGCGATTCAACGGGGTAGTCGTGCGGCGCAGCATTCCGTGCCGGGGGCGGAACGATGCTCGGCCGATGCTCAGGCCTGCCGGGTTTCGAGGGCGACCCTGGTCATGAACCGGTCGGCCGCGCCCTCGGCCAGGAGCGGGGCTGCGTCGGCGACCGCTTCCAGCAGGGGGTCGAGCCACTGCTCGTCGCTTTTTGCGAAATCGTGAAGCACATAGCCGTTGACCAGCGCCTTGTCGCCGGGATGCCCGATGCCGAGCCGCACGCGCCAGTAGTCAGGCCCGATATGCTGGTCAATCGATCGCAGGCCGTTGTGCCCGCCGTGGCCGCCGCCCTGCTTGACCCGGCATTTCCCGGGCGCGAGATCCAGGTCGTCATGGATGACGACGACGTCGGACGGGGCCAGCTTGTAGAAGCGCATGGCCTCGCCGACCGCCTGGCCGGAGCGGTTCATGAAGGTCGACGGCTTGAGGGCCAGCGTCTTGACGCGACCCAGCATGCCTTCGGCGACCTGCCCCTGGAAACGCGCACGCCAGGGGCCGAAGCCATGGCGGTGGACGATGTCGTCCACCGCCATGAACCCGATATTGTGCCGGTTGTAGGCGTATTGCGACCCGGGATTGCCCAGGCCCACCACCAGCAGCATGGCCGTCGGTCAGGCTGGCGCCTGTCCGCCCCTTACTCTTCGCCCTCGGCGGCATCACCCTCACGCGCCTCGGACGCCTCGGCCCGGACGGCCGACGGGGCGGCGATTGTGGCGACGGTGAAGTCGCGGTCGGTGATCGTCGGGCGGACGCCTTCGGGCAGCTTGACCGCGCTGATGTGCAGGCTGTCGCCGATATCCAGGCCGGTCAGGTCGACGACCACTTCCTCGGGGATCGCGTCCGGACGGCAGGTAAGCTCGATCGTGTGCCGGACAACGTTCAGCACGCCGCCGCGCTTGATGCCGGGGGCCTTGTCGTCGTTCACGAACCGGACCGGCACCTCGATCTCGATCGACGCGGCGCCGCTGACGCGCAGGAAGTCGATGTGGATCGCGAAATCGGTGACCGGATCACGCTGCACGTCGCGCATCAGCGCCCGATGGCTGCTGCCGCCGACCTTGATCTCGTAGAGATGCGTCATCTGGGCCGGATCCTTGAGGATCTTGGTCAGCGCCCGCTGCGCGATGTTGATCATGAGCGGCGGCTCCTTGCCGCCATAGATGACGCCCGGAATCATGCCGGCCCGACGCGCCGCCCGTGCTGCCCCCTTACCGGCCCGGTCGCGCGCCTCGGCCTCGATGACAATCGTCTCGGCCATGTCTTGTCTCCTTGAAATGAACAAAGACGCCGACCTCCAGGGGTGTCGGCGCCGGATATGCCCCGATCTCGCAGGGCGGCGACCGTATATCCCAGGCCGACCGGCCCTGGCAAGGGCCGGAGCCGGTCGGCCGGGCTTCCGGTTCCTAGTCGAACAGCGACGAAACCGACCGTTCGTCGGAGATGCGCTGCATCGCTTCGCCGATCAGCGAGGCGATGGTGATCTGGCGGATGTTGTGGCTGACCCGCACCGCCTCAGTCGCAAGGATCGAGTCCGTCGTGACCAGCTCCTCGATCGGGGAGGCTGCGACCCGAGCGACCGCGCCGCCGGACAGCACGCCATGGGTGGCGTAGGCCGAGACGGACTTGGCGCCCTTTTCCATGAGGGCGACGGCCGCGTTGCAGAGCGTCCCGGCGCTGTCGACGATGTCGTCGACCAGGATGCATTTCCGGCCCGCCACGTCGCCGATGATGTTCATCACCTCGGACACCCCGGCCCGCTCACGCCGCTTGTCGATGATGGCAAGGTCGGCTTCCAGCCGCTTGGCGATGGCCCGGGCGCGAACGACGCCGCCCACGTCGGGCGAGACGATGACCAGGTCGCTGCCGTCCCGCCTCTCCTGGATGTCCTTGGCGAACACCGGGGCGGCGAAAAGGTTGTCCAGCGGGATGTCGAAGAAGCCCTGGATCTGCCCGGCGTGTAGATCAAGCGTCAGGACACGGTCGGCTCCGGCCTGGGTGATCAGGTTGGCGACCAGCTTGGCGGAAATCGGCGTGCGCGGCCCGGTCTTCCGGTCCTGCCGGGCATATCCGTAATAGGGGAGGACTGCGGTGATGCGACGCGCCGAACCCCGGCGGAGCGCATCCATCGTCACCAGCAGCTCCATCAGGTTGTCATTGGCGGGATAGCTGGTGGATTGGATGACGAAAACGTCTTCACCGCGGACGTTCTCCAGGATCTCGACGAAGACCTCCATGTCGGCGAATCTCCGGATGGAGGCCTTGGTCAGGGGGGTCTGGAGATATGCGGAGATCGCCTCGCTCAGCGGCCGATTGCTGTTGCCGGCGATGATCTTCATGGGCGCTGGCCCTTCTGTCCCAGGGAAAGGAGGTGTTTCCGGCAGTGCAGCAGGCCCCCGGAAACGCGCGGTGGATATATCAGCGTGGTTCCGCCGTGTAAACGTCGTCTGCGGGTCATTCAGACGTCATGAAACCGCACAGCTCACCACCAGGCCGAGCACGCACAGGAAGACGAACATGAACATGTAGGGCATGGCCTCAATTCCGCAGTTCAACGGCTGCCTTCGAGGACGATCGCAGAGAGTTGGCGCCCGTAATCGGGCTCGCCGCGCAGGACGGAGCGTCGATAGCTGTAGAAACGCCGCTCGTCGGTGAGCGTGTCGCAGGCTGCAAGCTCGACATGGACGAGTCCCAGCGCCTCCAGCCGTGCCGCGACATAGCCGCCGAGATCGAAGAGATGATGCCCCTCCCGGGCGGAGGGCACGAAGAACCGGGCATTCGCCGCCCGTTCGGCGATGAATCGGTCCCGGAATTCCGGACCGACCTCGTAGCTCTCCGCGCCGATGCGCGGGCCGACCGCAGCGGCGATTCTCCGGGCTTCGGCGCCCAGGCCTACCATTGCCTCGACCGTGGCTTCCAGCACGCCCGTGAGGGCACCCTTCCATCCGGCATGGGCCGCCCCGATCACGCCCGCCTTCTCGTCGGCGAACAGAACCGGCGCGCAATCCGCGGTCAGGACGCCGAGCGCCAGCCCGGGCCGGTCGGTCACGAGGGCGTCGGCGCGCGGAGCGCGCTCCGGCGGCCACGGCTCGGACACGACGGCGACGTCGGGGCTGTGGACCTGGTGGACGGTCACCAGCGCCTCGGCCCGGAGATCCGCGGTGCACAGGGCGCGGTTCCGGATCACGTCCTCGCGCCGGTCGGCGGAGCCGAGCCCGACATTGCGCGAGGCGTAAAGGCCGGTGCTCACGCCGCCCTCGCGGGTGAAGAAGGCGTGTCGGATGCCGTCCAGGCGGGAGAGGGAGGGCGTTCGGATCATGCGCTTTCCTATGCGTAACCCGTCCTAGGCGAAACCCGCCGGCTCGCCAAGCCCGGGATGAACGAAGGCCATGGCCTTGAACAGCGTGCCCATCTGGTCCGGCTCGGTGAGGCGCGCAAGCGCCGCATCGATGTCGGCCGCCTGGGCGGCGGTCGCCCGCTTCTTCAGCGTCGCTGCCCGTTCGGCGATGCCAAGCGCGCGGAGGAAGCGGCCCTGGCCGACCGGCCCCGCGACCAGGGCGCCGGCCGCCCGGCCCGAATCGCCGAGGGCGCGGAAATCCACATGGGCGGTCAGGTCCGCCTCCCCGGGACGGACAAGCGGGTCGGCGAAGGCATGGCGCAGGACCGCTTGCAGGGTGCTGCCGGTACCCGGGCGGTCATAGCCGTAGTCGACGATCAGGCCCGCGCCACCGGCGGCGGCACGCCGGCCGATCTCTGCCGCCAGGGACAGCCCGAGAGGGCAGAGTTCCGCAACGCTGCCCACCGGCGCGCGGTCGAGCTCCCGCGGGATCAGGGCGACGATGGGGTCGGGGTGCCGGGACAGGACGAATCGGAACCGCCCCTCCTCCTCGGCAAGGTCGACCAGCCGCTCGCGCCATCCGTCCGGCGTCATCTGGAACTGCCGGATCGGAAGGGCGTCGAACAGCTCGTTCGCGACGATGATGGAGGGGCCGTCCGGCACCTCCGACAGACGGTCGTGCCAGGCGGGCTCGAAGCCGGCCAGGGTCCGGGCCTGGGTCGACCGCAGGACCGGGCTGGTCTCGACCAAGTGTATCCGGACGGACCGCGAAAGATCGGCCACGCTCCGGAAGGCGCGCAGCATGTCGGCCATCAGGGTGCCGCGACCGGGGCCGAGCTCGATCAGGCGGAGCGGGGCCGGCCGTCCCATGCGCAGCCACAGATCGGCGCACCAGAGGCCGATCAGTTCGCCGAACATCTGGCTAATCTCCGGCGCCGTGATGAAGTCGCCGGCGGCGCCGAAGGGATCGCGCGTGGTGTAATAGCCGAACCGGGGATGGCCCAAGGCCTCGGCCATGTAGTCGGAAACCGTGATCGGGCCCTGGATCGCGATACGCCGGGCCAGGATTTCCGTTACGCTCATGAGGCGCCCTGGGCAACGGGCGGCCGGATGCAGGCCAGCCACACGAAGGAGATCCCGACGGCGATCATCGGCAGCGAAAGGAGCTGCCCCATGGTGGCGCCGAGCCACAGGAAGCCGAGCTGGGCATCCGGCTCGCGGAAGAACTCGACAGCGAAGCGGCAGAGTCCGTAGCCGATCAGGAATGCGCCTCCGACGATGCCCGGACGGCGCCGCAGCTCGGTCCGGCGGGCCAGTACGAAGAGCACGAGAAACAGGACCAGGCCTTCCAGCAGCGCCTCGTAGATCTGGCTCGGGTGGCGCGGCAAATCGCCGCCCCTCGGAAAGATCACGGCCCAGGGCACGTCGGTCACCCGGCCGAACAGCTCGCCGTTCACGAAATTCGCGAGGCGGCCGAGGAACAGGCCGATCGGGGCGGCTGCGGCGACGACGTCGCCGATGGCGAAGGGGGAGAAGCCGCGCCTCCGTGCGAACAGGATCATTGCCAGGATGACGCCGAGGAGGCCGCCATGGAAGGACATGCCGCCTTCCCAGATTCGGAGCGCCTCCAGCGGGTGGGCCAGGTAGAAGGAGCTATTGTAGAAAAGGACATAGCCCAGCCGGCCGCCCAGGATCGTCCCGACCACGGCCCAGGTGAGGAAATCGTCCATGTCGCGCGGGGTCGGCCCGACCGGAACCGTGCGGACCAGATGGACCGTGTATTTCCAGCCGGCGACGAATCCGACCAGATAGGCAAGCGCGTACCAGCGAATGGCGAAGGGGCCGATCTCGATGAGCACGGGATCGATCGCCGGGAAAGGTATGCCGTTCATGCGCGACCTTGGTCGGTGTCAGGAGGGGACATGCGCCTGCGCCGGATGAAATCGGATCGATCGCAGCCTATCTATCCAGCGGGGAATGCGTGACTTATAGGCCAGCCGATGACGCGCTTGCAACGCGACCGCCTTCCCCGCCATAGTCCGGGCCCGCAAGGATGGGGGTTGTTGCAATGCAGGTCGAGAGCAGAATTCTTGATGATCTGACGCGGGTCGTTTCCGGCGCCATGGGCACGATCTTCGGCATGCGGGACGAGGTCGAGGCGCAGATCCGCCAGCAGTTCGAGCGGGTGCTGTCCCGCATGGACGTGGTCACGCGCGAGGAGTTCGAAGCCGTCCGCGCCATGGCGGTGAAGGCGCGGGAGGAGCAGGAGGCGATGGCCGAACGGCTTGCGGCGCTGGAGAGCCGGCTGGCGGAGGCCGCCGCGCCGCGCCGGCGGACCGCCCGGGCCGCGGCCAGCACGCCCCGGACGGTGCGGAAGGCCGACGGCACCGACGGGGAGAAGCCCCGGAAGCCGGCTAGGCGGAGAAAGTCGGAATAGGGAACAGGCAGCCCGTTCGCCGCGTACATTCAGAAGAGCGGTCACTGCAGCCTGCACAAATCCAGTTGCGCGGTTCGGTTCTCCATGACACCGTTCCCCTCGTAGTGGCTCGCTTGCCGGTTGCCTACGATATCTGGATGTATCCACCAGATCTTGTAGGGTCCGGCGGTGGCGAGAAGACACAACCGACCGCGCCCGAGGCGCCCACAGGAGGGCATGACGCATGACGGTAGTGTCCGTTGAAAGCACCAGCTTCACCCAGAATCCGCTCGATCTTATGGAAGAGATCGTGGCCGCGAACGACTGGGCGTTCGAGCGGACCAGCAACGAGGAAATGCTGGTGGACGTTGCGGGGCGTTGGTGCAACTACCGGCTGTTCTTCTTCTGGCAGGACGAGATCAGCGCGATGCAGTTTTCCTGCCAGTTCGACATGAAGATCCCGGCCTCCAAGCGGCTGGCCGTGTGCGAGCTTCTGGCGACGGTCAACGCGCGCATGTGGCTCGGCCATTTCGACGTCGCCGCCGATGAGCAGACGCCGATGTTTCGGCACACGACCCTGTTGCGCGGCAATCATGGGGCCAGCGTCGAAATGCT
>JAJUFW010000242.1 GCA_029263555.1 Alphaproteobacteria bacterium | reverse complement strand
TCTTCGTCGTAATGGCGATCGTCCTCCTGCTCAGGCCCGCGGGCCTGTTCGGACGGGAGCGCTAGGCCGATGACGGCGCACATGCCCCATGCCGGGCGGATCGGGGGACGGGCCGGGCTCTCGCCCCTCGCCTGGGCGGTCGCGGCGGCGGCGCTCGCACTCGCCATCGCCGCGCCCTTCCTTCTCTATCCCGTCTTCCTGATGAAGTTCCTGTGCTTCGCCCTCTTCGCCTCGGCCTTCAACCTGCTGATCGGCTATGCCGGGCTTCTTTCCTTTGGCCACGCCGCCTTCTTCGGCGGGGCGGCTTACGTCACCGCCCACGCGGTCAAGGTCTGGGGCGTGACGCCGGAGATCGGCATCCTTCTGGGCACGGCCGCCGCCGGGGTGCTGGGCCTCGCGATCGGGTTCCTGGCGATTCGCCGGCACGGCATCTATTTCGCGATGATCACGCTGGCCCTGTCGCAGATGGTCTATTTCGTCGCCCTGCAGGCGCCATTCACGGGGGGCGAGGACGGGATCCAGGCGGTCCCGCGCGGGTCCCTCTTCGGTTTGATCGACCTTTCCCGTCCGCTCGCCATGTATTTCTTCGTGCTTGCGGTCACGGTCGGCGGCTTCCTTCTCATCCGGCGAATCATCCATTCGCCCTTCGGCCAGGTCCTGAAGGCGATCCGCGAGAACGAGCCGCGGGCCGTGTCGCTGGGCTACCGGGTCGAGCGATACAAGCTGGCGGCCTTCGTCATGTCGGCGGCGCTGTCGGGGCTTGCCGGCGGCACCAAGGCGCTGGTCTTCCAGCTCGCGTCATTGACCGACATCCAGTGGCAGATGTCGGGCGAAGTCGTGCTGATGACGCTGCTGGGCGGCATGGGGACGATCCTGGGCCCCGCGGCCGGGGCCTTCGTCGTCGTCTCGCTGCAGAATTTCCTGGCGGCCTCCGCCTTCCCGGTCACGGTGCTGACGGGCGGCATCTTCATCCTCTGCGTCCTCCTGTTCCGCCGGGGCATCGTCGGCGAGATCGGCTGGCGGCTGGGCAGCCGCCGGGCGCAGGCGGACGCGAGAAGGACTCGAATGAAGCGTTGACAGGCGCGTTCCGCCGAGTATAGTCGCGCCCTTGCAAGCGGGCGGCATCACGCCCGCCCTTTGTTTTTTCGAGATACGGCAGCACCACGATGTTCGCAGTGATCAAGACGGGCGGCAAGCAGTACCGCGTCGCCGAGAATGACATCATCCAGGTCGAGAAGCTGCCGGCCGAGGCCGGTGCCAGCGTCACCCTGGACGAGGTGCTGATGGTCGAGGACGGCGGCAAGGTGTCCGTCGGCGCACCGTTCGTGTCCGGTGCGAAGGTCACCGCCGAGGTGGTCGAGCAGGCGCGCGGCCCGAAGATCATCGTCTTCAAGAAGAAGCGCCGCCAGAATTACCGCCGCAAGAACGGTCACCGCCAGGATCTGACCGTCCTCAAGATCACCGGGATTTCGGCGGCCTGAGCGCTGCCGCCAGCCCTAGTTCCAGGAGTTCGTCATGGCTCATAAGAAAGCAGGCGGTTCGTCCCGTAACGGCCGCGACTCGGAAGGCCGGCGCCTTGGCGTGAAGAAGTTCGGCGGCGAGCACGTGCTGGCCGGCAACATCGTCATCCGCCAGCGCGGCACCAAGTACCATCCCGGCCGCAACATGGGCATGGGTCGCGACCACACGCTGTTCGCGCTGGTCGAAGGCACGGTGCAGTTCAAGAAGGCCGGTGGCCGCACCACCGTGTCCATCGTCGAGGCGGCTCCGGCGCTTCAGGCCGCCGAGTAAGCCCACCCTTCGATCGCCAGTTGCCGTTTCAGGACGGGGGAATGGGCACCATTCCCCCGTTTTCGTGTTCGGACCCTGCGGGGCCGGGCACGCCCCGCCTTTGGACGCCGACCCATGAAGTTCCTCGACGAAGCCAAGATCTTCATCAAGAGCGGTGACGGCGGCAGCGGCTGCGTCGCGTTCCGGCGGGAGAAGTTCATCGAGTTCGGCGGCCCGAACGGCGGCGACGGCGGCCGCGGCGGCGATGTCTGGGTCGAGGCGGTCGACGGGCTGAACACCCTGATCGACTACCGCTACCAGCAGCATTTCAAGGCCGAGCGGGGCCGCCACGGCATGGGCCAGAACCGGACCGGCGCCGACGGCGAGGACGTGGTGCTGCGCGTGCCCGTCGGAACCCAGGTCCTGGACGAGGACAAGGAGACCGTGCTGGCCGATCTGACGCAGGTCGGCCAGCGCGTCCGGCTGCTCAAGGGCGGCGACGGCGGGTTCGGCAACGCCCATTACAAGACGTCGACCAACCAGGCGCCGCGCCGCGCCGATCCCGGCTGGCCCGGGGAGGAACGCTGGATCTGGCTGCGCCTGAAGCTGATCGCCGACGCCGGGCTGGTCGGACTGCCGAACGCCGGCAAGTCCACCTTCCTGGCCGCGACCACGCGCGCGAAGCCGAAGATCGCCGACTATCCGTTCACGACGCTGCACCCGAATCTAGGCGTGGTGCGGGCCGACAGCCAAGAATTCGTCCTGGCCGACATCCCGGGCCTGATCGAAGGCGCGCATGAGGGGCTGGGGCTCGGCACCCGCTTCCTCGGCCATGTCGAGCGCTGCGCCGTGCTGCTGCATCTGGTCGACGGCACCGCCGAGGACGTGGTCGACAGCTACAGGACCATCCGGCGCGAGCTCGAGGCCTATGGCGGCGGGCTTGCCGGAAAGCCCGAGATCGTCGGCCTCAACAAGACCGACGCGCTCGATCCCGAGGAGGTGGCCGAACGAAGCCGGCTTCTGGAAGAGGCGGCGGGCGCGCCGGTCCTGACGCTTTCGGGCGCTACCGGCGAGGGCGTGCGCGAAGCGCTGTTCGCGCTGTGGCAGCGGATCGCCGAGGCGCGGGAGGCGGAGCGACCGCCGGCCCCCGACCCTTACGCCGACCTGCCGCCCCTGCCCGAACGCAAGACCGACGACCTCTGATCCCATGACTCCCTCCCTTGCCGAGGCGAAGCGCCTCGTCGTCAAGATCGGCTCCGCCCTGCTGGTCGACCAGGAGACCGGCCGCATGCGCCGGGCCTGGCTGGACGCGCTGGCCGACGATCTGGCCCGCTGCCGGGCGCGCGGGCAGGAGGTGGTGGTCGTGTCCTCCGGCGCGGTCGCCGTGGGGCGCGAGCATCTGGGCCTGCGCGGACGCACGCTGAAGCTCGAGGAGAAGCAGGCGGCGGCCGCCACCGGCCAGATCCGCCTTGCCCATGCCTATCAGGAAACGCTCGCGCGCCACGACATCACCGTCGCCCAGATCCTGCTGACGCTCAGCGACACCGAGGACCGGCGGCGGCATCTCAACGCCCGCAACACCATCGACCAGCTTCTGAGGCTGGGCGCGATCCCGGTCATCAACGAGAACGACACGGTCGCGACCTCCGAGATCCGGTTCGGCGACAACGACCGTCTGGCGGCCCGCGTCGCCCAGATGATCAGCGCCGACACGCTGGTCCTCTTCTCCGACATCGACGGGCTCTACACGGCCGATCCGCGCCGGGACCCGAAGGCCCGGCACATCCCGGTCGTCCACGACATGACGCCCGAGATCGAGGCCATGGCCGGCGAGGCGCCGCCCGGCTATTCCTCGGGCGGCATGGTGACCAAGCTGGCCGCCGCGCGCATCGCCATGGGCGCCGGCTGCCGGATGGCGATCGCCAAGGGCAAGGCCATGAGCCCGCTGAAGGTGCTGGAGGACGGCGCCCCCTGCACCTGGTTCCTGCCCCCGGCCGAGCCCAGGACCGCGCGCAAGCGCTGGATCGCGGGCAGCCTCAAGCCCTCCGGCGTCCTGGTCATCGACGACGGCGCGGTCGCGGCGCTCGCCCGCGGCACCAGCCTTCTCCCGGCCGGCGTCGTCGCGGTCGAGGGCGAGTTCGAGCGCGGCGACCCGGTCGCCATCCGCGACCGGTCGGGACGCCATCTGGGCTGCGGCCTTTCCGCCTATTCGGCGGAGGACGCCCGCCGCATCGCCGGCCACCGGAGCGCAGAGATCGAGGCGATCCTGGGCTATCGCGGCCGGGACGAGATGATCCACCGCGACGACATGGCCGTCGACTGAGCCGGCGCCCTCGGGGCCGGAACCGATCGCCGCATCCGCTGTTCTCCGAAGGGTCGGGGCCATGTCCGGTGCCCGGTCCCATCCCAGGACAGCGGAGGTTCATTCCATGTTGAGCGCGCTCCCGGTGGAACGCATTGCCGAGATCGCCGCCCTGGCCAAGCGGCTGAGGACGGAGCGGGACGCGCTCGTCGAACGGGCCCGGATCGACCGCCACGACGATGCCGGCGATCCCCTGGGGCCCGGTCGGCGGAGCGCCCCGGCCGACGCGATCGACGACGGGCTGGACGATCCGGACGCCCTGGGCGACACCGGCGCGCTTGCCGCGCTGAAGGGCGCGATCGACGGGCTGACGCCCGAGCAGCGACGGGAGCTGCTGGCCCTCCTCTATGTCGGGCGGGGCGAATTCACGGCCTCCGAATGGGAGCAGGCGCTGAGCCAGGCCGAGACCGTCCCCGACGTGCTCCTGGGCCGGCAGGCGATCGATGAGCCGCTGCTGCCGGAATATCTGAAGAAGGGCCTCTACGCGATCGGCCGCGCCCGCTGACGGCGGGGCGTCCCGCCCCGGCCGGCGCGAAAGGGATGAAACCGGCGGCGAATTTGGCTATCGTCGCCGCTTCCCCCGAAGAACAGGCCCCGCGAACCGACATGAGCACCGCGCTGGACATCGCAGACGACACCATCGCCGCCGGCATGGAACGGATGGGTCGGGCGGCCAAGGCTGCCGCCGCCATCCTGGCGACCGCCCCGGCGGAGGCAAAGAATCGCGCCCTCCTGCGGGCCGCCGCCGCCCTGCGGGCGCGCCGGCCGGAAATCCTGGCCGCCAATGCCCGGGACATGGAGGCCGGCGAAGCCAAGGGCCTGTCGTCGGCGATGCTGGACCGGCTGAAGCTGGACGACAAACGGATCGAGGCGATGGCCGCGGGGCTCGAGGACATCGCCCGCCTGCCCGACCCGGTCGGCACCGTGATCGCCGAATGGGAACGGCCGAACGGCCTCAAGATCAGCCGCGTGCGGGTGCCGCTGGGCGTGATCGGCATCATCTACGAAAGCCGTCCGAACGTGACGGCGGACGCCGGCGGGCTGTGCCTCAAGTCCGGGAACGCCGCGATCCTGCGCGGCGG
>JAJUFW010000402.1 GCA_029263555.1 Alphaproteobacteria bacterium | reverse complement strand
GGCACCGACATGTTCGGGACCGGCACCTTCGAACGGCCGTGGCAGGCCGCCCCCGACATGGCCCATGCCGAGATGAAGCTGCGGGCGGCCTTCGAATTCTTCGAGAAGCTGGGCGCGCCCTTCTTCTGCTTCCATGACGCGGATGTCGCTCCCCTGGGCGATACGCTGGCCGAAGCACGGCGGAACCTGGACCATATCTGCACGCTCATGGCCGGGGAGATGGAGCGCACCGGCGTCCGTCTGCTCTGGGGCACCGCCAACCTCTTCTCCCATCCGCGCTACATGGCCGGCGCCGCGACCAATCCGGATCCCGAGGTCTTCGCCTATGCCGCGGGCCAGGTCCGCAACATGCTGGAGGCCACGCACCGGCTGGGCGGCGCGAACTACGTGCTGTGGGGCGGACGGGAAGGCTACGAGACGCTCCTCAACACCGACCTGAAGCGGGAGCTCGACCAGCTTGGGCGCTTCCTCAGCCTCGTCGTCGAGCACAAGCACAGGATCGGCTTCCCGGGCACGATCCTGGTCGAGCCCAAGCCCATGGACCCGACCAAGCACCAATACGACTACGACGCCGCGACGGTGCACGCCTTCCTGCAGAAGTACGGCCTGATGGGGGAGGTCAGGCTGAACATCGAGGTCAACCACGCGACGCTCGCCGGACACTCCTTCGAGCACGAGGTCGCCTATGCGGTCGCCAACGATCTTCTGGGCAGCTTCGACATCAACCGGGGAGATCCGCAGAACGGCTGGGACACGGACCAGTTTCCGACCGACGTGGTCGAGATCGCCCTCGCGCTCTGCCATGTCCTCGGCGCGGGCGGCCTGACCACGGGCGGCTTCAACTTCGACGCCAAGATCCGGCGCCAGTCGATCGATCCCGTGGACCTGTTCCACGCCCACATCGGCGGCATGGATGCGCTTGCCCGCGGCCTTCTGGTGGCGGAACGCATGATCGCCGACGGCCGGCTTGCCGCCTTCCGGCGGGACCGCTATGCCGGCTGGGGGGGCGAGCTGGGGGCCGGGATCGTGGCGGGTCGGCTGACGCTCGCCGACCTTGCCGACTACGCGACATCGTCAAATCTCGTGCCGCGGCCGAGATCGGGCCGGCAGGAATACCTGGAGAACCTGGTCTCCCGCTATCTCTGAGCGCCGGCGTCGGCAAGGACGGCGTGGCTTCGTCTGGCCGCCGGACGGCCCGCCTTTTTCTGCGCCGCTGCCAGCGCGTTGGCGAGCGTGGCTCGGAACCGGACGTTCGGCGGCCGGACGCCGTGTGCGAGGAGGAGCCGCCGGATCTGGGGTCGCGCCGCGGCGATGTAGATGGCGGCGCCGTTCCGGCGTGCCTTCCGTACGAAGCTTTCGATCGTCACCGCTGCCGTCGAATCCAGCATCGGCACGGCCGAGAAGTCGATTACGAAGACCTTGGGCTGCTGGCCGATGCGATCCAGCACGGCGCCGACGCTGGCCGCCGCCCCGAAGAAAAACGCGCCCGAGATCCGGTAGACGACCACGTCCGGGTCGGTTGCGATGGCGGGGTCGTAGGGCGTCCGCCCGGCGCTGCCGACGTTGTCCGCGCGGTCCTCTTCGACCAGCCGGGGGACGCTCTCCACCTCGACCGCCTGCCCCATGCGGTGCAGGAACAGCATCACGCCGATTCCGAAGCCGACCAGGATGCCTTCGGTCAGATCCCGGAAAAGGGTCAGGAGGAAGGTCGCCAGCAGGACGACGGCGTCGCCCCGGGAGGTCCGCAGAAGCGTTGCGAAGGCGTGCTTCTCGGCCATGTTCCAGGCGACCACCGCCAGAACCCCCGCCAAGGCCGCCAGCGGGATGTAGCTGGCTAGCGGGGCGGCGACCAGCATGAACAGAAGCAGGAAGACCGAATGCAGCATGCCCGCGACCGGCCCGCGGGCGCCGGAGCGGACATTGGTCGCCGTACGGGCGATCGTGCCGGTCACGCAGATGCCGCCGAACAGGGCCGAGCCGATATTCGCCGCACCCTGGGCCACCAACTCGCAGTTCGAGCGGTGCCGCCGCCCCGTCATCGAGTCGGCGACCACGGCCGAGAGCAGGCTTTCGATGCTGCCGAGAAGCGCGAAGGACAATGCCGAGGGCAGGACGTCCATTACCTTGCCCAGCGACATCTCCGGCAGATGCGGAACGGGCAGGCTCTGCGGAATGCCGCCGAACTGCGTGCCGATCGTCGAGACCGGCAGGCCGAGGGCCCAGGTCGCGAGAGAGGCGCCCGCGACCGCGATCAGGAGAGGCGGCCAGTGGGGGCGGAATCGGCGTATGGCGAGAATGATGCCGATGGTGAGGGCGGAGACGGCAATGGCCGAGGGGCTCGCGGTCGGCAGCGCGTTCCAGAGGGCGGCCACCTTCGGAACGATGGGGCCGGGCTCCGGCCCTTCGAGCGTGAGGCCCAGCAGCTCCTTCAACTGGCTGGCGAAGATGATGCCGGCGATGCCGGCGGTGAAGCCGACGGTGACCGGGTAGGGGATGTACTTGATGAAGGTGCCGAGCCTGAGAAAGCCGACGCACAGCAGGATCAGGCCCGACAGCAGCGTCGCCAGAACGAGCCCGTCCACGCCGTGCTGCTGGACCGTCGCCGCCACGAGCACGATAAACGCGCCGGCCGGCCCGCCGATCTGGAATCGGCTGCCGCCCAGGGCGGAGACAAGGAATCCGCCGACGATCGCCGTATAGAGGCCGCGATCGGGCGACACGCCAGAGGCGATCGCGATTGCCATGGAGAGGGGGAGGGCGACGATTGCGACCGTCAGGCCCGCAATGGCGTCGGCACGGAGATCCGCGGCTCCATACCGCTCGCGCAGGACGGTGACGAGCTTGGGCGTGAAAAGCTCGGTGAAGCTGGGCGTGGGAACTGGGGCAACCATGACGATCGCTTCTCTCCATGCCGCTGCCGCGGCGGGATCGTCGGCCTGAGGTCGGCGTTCGCCGTCGCGGGTTCTGGCCTGCCGGTCAGGAACCGTCGCTGTCGGTCGTCACGGGCTGCTTGTAGCGCACCCCGCGGCCACCGGCCGCACTCACCGCGTTGTCGCCGATCAGCTCAATCCCGGCCCGGTCAAGGGCTTCGACGACCTTGGTCAGCGTGTCGACCACGCCGCGCACATTGCCTTCGCTGGCCTCCATCCGCTGGATGGTGGGCAGCGATACGCCGGACAGCTCCGCCAGGGTCTTCTGGTCGATGCCGAGGAGGGCGCGGGCGGCACGCATCTGCGCTGCGGTGATCACGCGTCAGTTCCCATCAAGATTCGCAGGCTGATATACGACAGGGCAGAATTGATGTCAAATACATCAATTCTGCCGGTTGAAACATTATCTCTGTGGCCGCCGATGAAGGAACATCGCTGTGACTGTGCCGCGGGAAATCAGAGGATTTCCGCGCCTGCCCTCGTCGGTCGCGGAGGGCGCCGGCGCATGATCCTCTTGCCGTGACATTTTGCGGCACATATTGTCGTCGCAAACATGCTCCGGATTCCGCTGACGGGAACAAGTCGGAAGTAGGTGCTTCCTTCCCCTGTCCCCGCACGGATGACAAGGCAGCAGCAAACGACACGTACAGGGGCGGCCCCG
>JAJUFW010000098.1 GCA_029263555.1 Alphaproteobacteria bacterium | reverse complement strand
CGGGAAGCGGCTGGAACACCCTGCATCTTACCGAGCTGCAAGAACCCTCCCGCATCCGGGAGTACATGAACGAGATCGACGCAGCCCTGCCCATGCTGGAGCAGGATCGTCAGCGCTTCCTAGATCTCGCCCTGCTGCGCACCGAGCAGGCGCTTGCCGAGGCGCAGCGTCTTTCGTTCGAAGTGGTCGCCAGGCAAAACGCGATGGCGGGCACCCTGCAGAAGCTGTTCATCGAATTCCGCTACAAGCTTCTGCTCTATGGCGCGGGCTTCATCGCGCTGGTCACCGGGCTCGGCTACCTGATGGTCAGCCACATGCGGGCGGAGCACGCCCTGCGGAAGGCGACCACACGCCTGGTCGATATCGCGGAGCTTGAACGCGCGCGCGACGAAGCGGTGCGCGCCAACCGGGTCAAGGACAGCTTCATGGCCAATGTAAGCCACGAACTGCGAACCCCGCTCAACGCGATCATCGGATTCTCGGAAATGCTGCGCGAGCCCTATTGCGGCCCGCTCAACGACAAGCAGCGCGAATATGTCGAGGACATCCACAGCGCCGGACAGCGGCTCCTTGCCCTGATCAACGACCTTCTGGACCTGTCGCGGCTAAGGGCCGGAAAGTACGAACTCCTGGAGACGGAGATCGATCTCAACCGCATGGTGCAGTCGGCCATCCGCGACATGCGAGAGGCGATCCGCAAGGCCGGGATTTCGGTCACCGTCAGCGTTCCAAAGCAGCCGGTCGTCGTCCGTGCGGACGCCCGCAAGCTGCGGCAGGTGATCGACAATCTCTTGGCCAACAGCCTCAAGTTCACGGAATCGGGCGGTTCGGCCCGGATCGTGGTGGAATCGCCCGAAGATCCGTCCGAGGGCCCGCGCATCGTCGTCGCCGATACCGGGATCGGCATCGCTCCGGAGGACATTCCTCGGGTATTCCGTCCCTTCGAGCAGGTCGACGGCGCGTTGGCGAGGAAGCACCAGGGGACCGGTCTCGGCCTGCCGCTGGTAAAGGCATTCGTCGATCTGCACGGCGGTACCGTGGATATGGCGAGCGTCCTCGGCGAGGGGACGACCGTGACCGTCACCCTGCCCCCCGAGCGCCTGATGCCGGGGCTGAGCCCGGGCGACGACCGGAAGGACGTCCTGCCCCTTCCCGCCCGACGCGTCGACGAGGGCTGATGGACGACCTGTAACCAATCTCCCTGAGAGAGTTCCCCAGGGCCGCGACGCGATGTTTCGAGCCTATGGCTAGCCGAGGCCACGGCTGCCGGCACCTGGCAGCCGTGGCACAATCCGGGGCGTTTCCGACCGACGGGTGCCGGCCAGTCCCGGCTAGATCAGGAAGACGATCGTCACCAGCGCGAAGAGCGGTATCAGGATTCCGATCGACCAGGCCATGTAGCCGAAGAAGCTGGGCATAGCCACGCCCCGCTCCTCGGCGATCGAACGCACCATGAAGTTGGGCGCGTTGCCGATATAGGTATTCGCGCCCATGAACACGGCGCCCGCCGAGATGGCGACCAGTGTATCCACGAGCGGACCTGTGAGCACCGTGGCGTCGCCGCTGGCCGTGTTGAAGAACACGAGATAGGTCGGCGCGTTGTCAAGGAAACTGGAAAGCAGTCCGGTCAGCCAGAAATACATGACGTTGTCCGGTTGCCCATTGTCGTTGACCAGGGCGACAAGCGGAGCGAGCGCCCCGTCGGTTCCCGCGCGCAGGATGGCGATCGCCGGGATGATGGTCAGGAAGATCGCCGAGAAGAGCTTCGCCACCTCGATGATCGGGAACCAGCTGAAGGCGTTCCGCCTGCGGCTTTCGGACGAGGTCAGCCGGACCGAGAGCAGCGCAGTCCCGACCAGGATCAGGTCCCGGACGAGGTTCTGAAGCTCGACCTCGACATGGTAGACCTCGAACACGATGCCGGGCCGCCAGACCCCGCTCAGCAGGACGGCGCCGACGATCACGCCGAGGAGCAGGATGTTGACCTTCCCTTCGAGGCCCAGCCTCTCCTTCTCCCCGACATCGTCCACGGCGGCCATCGGCCGGCCCTCGCGCCGCCACAGCACCACGTCGATGACGAAGTAGAGGGCGAGCAGAACCACCGAAGCCAGCAGCATCGGCAGGAACAGATGGACGGTCGGCCAGAAGAAAGGGACGCCCTTCAGGAAACCGAGAAACAGCGGCGGGTCCCCGAGCGGCGTCAGCGAGCCGCCGATATTGGCCACCAGGAAGATGAAGAACACGACGCTGTGCACCTTGTAGCGCCGGTTCTCATTGGCGCGAAGCAGCGGCCGGATCAGCAGCATCGCCGCCCCGGTCGTCCCCATCCAGCTGGCGATGACCGTGCCGATGAAGAGGATGCCCGTGTTCACGACCGGCGTGCCCTGCAGGCTGCCGGTAATCCTCACACCGCCTGCGACCGTGAACAGAGCGCCCAATAGAATGATGAACGGGAGATATTCGAGCAGCCCGACATGCAGCAGCTCGTAGAGTGCGAGCTCCCAGCCGAACGCCCATGCGAAAGGCAGGAAGAATGCGAGCGCCCAGAACGCAGAGACCTTGCCGAAGTGGTGGTGCCAGAAATCCGGCAGGATCAGGGGGAACAGGGCAATCGACAGGAGAATTCCGGCGAAAGGCACGACCCAGAGGAGGCCGAGGCCCGCACCGTCAAGATGGGGTACGCCATGCGCCTCGGCGGCGATGCCCGGCGTCGGCCCGGACAGAACGGCCGCCATGATGAGGAGGAATGGAACAAGAAAGCGCGCTGCTGCTCCGCGCCAAGTCAAAGTCACGAAAGTTTCTCCACAATCCGGGAACTGGCGGGCATCCGCCGAAGGACGGCGGAGTATGGCGGATGAGGCTGGGAGCGCCAAGTTTCAATTCGACACCCCTGAAGCTTGCCGCTTCGCTATCCGACGGCTAGCCTTTCAGAAACAAAGATGCGATCCCAGGTAGGCTGGACGGAGATCTGCGCCATGGACATGAAGGGTGAGTACCGCGTTGCAGCACCTCGCGAGCGGGTCTGGGAGGCCCTGAACGATCCGGAAGTCCTCAAGGTCTGCATTCCGGGCTGCGAAAGCCTGGAAAAGACGTCGCCCACGACCTTCGTAGCCAAGGTGACGGCTGCAGTCGGTCCGGTAAAAGCGCGATTCACCGGCAATGTCACCCTGAGCGACCTTGTCCCGCCCGAAAGCTACGTGATCTCCGGCGAGGGCAAGGGCGGGGCGGCAGGCTTCGCCAAGGGAAGCGCGAAGGTCAATCTTGCGGCCGAGAGCCCGACGATGACCCTCCTCGCCTACGAGGTCTCGGCGAATGTCGGCGGCAAGCTGGCCCAGCTCGGTGCCCGCCTGATCGACGGCACGGCCAAGAAGATGGCGGATGAATTCTTTCGCCGATTCAGCGAACGGGTTGCCGAACCGGTCGGCGCGGAAGAAGCGCCTGCGGTGGCGGAGGCGCCGCAACCGCCGGCAGCCGAAGCGGCGCCTGCGGACACCGGGCCGATGCCCCCCGAACGGGAGGTCGCCGTCGAGCCCGCTGTGCCGTTCCCGCCGGCGCAGCCGGATGTCGATGCTGCGGCCGCTTCGGCCACAGCCGGCCGGGGAGAAGGCACGAAGCAGGCGACCGGCACACCTGCGTCCCGCTGGCCGGCATCGGGCGGCCTCAGCCCGGTGACCTGGATCATCGGCCTTGCGATCCTGATCCTGCTCTTGGTGATCCTCGCCCTCTGAGCGCGGGACGGGCTGCCGTTGAATGTACGGAATGGCCGCTTGACCGATCCCCGGCCCACCCATAGCCTTACATCGAGGGGGGTTATTCCCGGGTAGAAGCGGCGGTTCAAGCCGCACGAGGCTTTCGACTTCGGTCACGCTACGTTTGGGAGGATCTCAATGCCCACCGTTTCCATGACGGTGAACGGCAAGGCGGTCTCAAGGGAAGTTGAGCCCCGGACCTTGCTGGTTCAATTCCTTCGCGAGCATCTCGGCCTTACCGGTACGCATGTCGGCTGCGACACGAGCCAGTGCGGTGCCTGCGTCGTGCATGTCGACGGGCGATCAGTGAAAAGCTGCACGATGCTGGCGGTCCAGGCCGACGGACGCGTCGTCACCACCATTGAAGGCATGGCGGCCGCCGATGGCACCCTTCACCCGATCCAGGCCGCCTTCCGCGAAAATCACGGCCTCCAGTGCGGCTTCTGCACCCCGGGCATGGTCATGAGCGTGGCCGATCTGCTGAAGAACAATCCCTCCCCCACGGAGCGCGAAGTGCGTGAGTGGCTGGAGGGAAATATCTGCCGGTGTACCGGCTACCACAATATCGTGAAAGCGGTTCTGGCGGCCGCGGAAGCTCTGCGCGGTGCGCCCGCGCACGCGGCGGAATGAGGGAGGCTATGCAATGCTGTCAGACGGCATCGGCGCCCCGCTGCGCCGCAAGGAGGATCGTCGTTTCCTGACCGGCAAGGGGCACTACACGGACGACATCAACCGCCCCGGCCAGACTTACGCCTATTTTCTGCGCAGTCCCCACGCCCACGCCAGGATCCGCGGCATCGACAAGACCGCCGCGGAAGCAGCGCCCGGCGTCCTCGCGGTCCTGACCGGGGAGGATCTTGCTGCCGACGGGATCGGCGGGCTGATCTGCGGCTGGATGATCCATTCCAAGGACGGGTCGCCGATGAAGGCCGGCCCGCACCCCGCCCTGGCGCAGGGGAAGGTGCGTTACGTGGGCGACCATGTCGCCGTCGTGATCGCGGAGACGCTCAACCAGGCGAAGGATGCGGCCGAACTGATCGAGGTCGACTACGAGGTTCTGCCCGCCGTCGTGTCGACGGCGGAAGCCAGGACCTCGCCCGTGCGGGTACATGACGACATCCCGGCCAATACCGTGTTCGAATGGGAGCTGGGGAACAAGGCCGAGACCGAGGCCGCCTTTTCCAGGGCCCATCACGTCACCCGCATCGATCTGGTCAACAACCGGCTGATCCCGAATGCGATCGAGCCGCGCGCCGCCGTCGGCGAATACGACAGCGGCATGGATACGTTCACCCTCTACACGACGAGCCAGAATCCCCATGTGGCGCGCCTAGTCCTGTCGGCTTTCGTCGGCCTGGCCCCGGAGCACAAGCTGCGGGTGATCGCGCCCGACGTAGGCGGAGGCTTCGGCTCGAAGATCTTCATCTACGCCGAGGAGACGGTCTGCGCCTGGGCGGCCAAAAAGGTCGGCCGACCGGTCAAGTGGACCGCCGAGCGGAGCGAAGCCTTCCTCGCCGACGCTCATGGCCGGGACCACGTCACCCATGCCGAACTGGCGCTGGACCAGGACGGGCGGATCCTGGGCATGCGGGTGCACACGACGGCCAATCTCGGCGCCTATCTCTCCACCTTCTCCTCTTGCGTGCCGACCTATCTCTACGCGCCGCTGCTTTCCGGCCAGTACGCGATTCCGGCGATCTATGCGGAGGTCGACGGCGTCTATACGAACACCGCCCCCGTCGATGCCTATCGCGGCGCCGGCCGGCCCGAAGCGACCTATGTCGTCGAACGCCTGGTCGAGACCGCGGCGCGGGAGTTGGGGATGGATCCGGCGGAACTGCGGCGCCGCAACTTCATCCGGCCAGACCAGTACCCCTATCAGACCCCGGTCATCATGACCTATGACTGCGGGAATTACGAAGCCTCGCTCTCGGAGGCCCTGCGCCTCGTCGACTATGAGAACTATCCCCGCCGCAAGGCGGAAAGCGAGGCCCGAGGCAGGCTTCGGGGCATCGGGTTCTCCTGCTATATCGAGGCCTGCGGCCTCGCGCCTTCGGCAGCCGTAGGGTCGCTGGGCGCCGGCGTCGGCTTGTGGGAAAGCGCCAAGATCCGGTTCAACCCGACGGGCAACGTCCTGGTCTACACCGGTTCCCACAGCCATGGTCAGGGGCACGAGACGACCTTCGCCCAACTGATCGCAAGCCAGCTCGGCGTGCCGACCGAGCAGGTCGAGGTGATCCACGGCGACACCGAGAAGACGCCGTTCGGCATGGGCACCTACGGCTCCCGCTCCCTCGCCGTGGGCGGGTCCGCCCTGTACAAGGCGGCCGAGAAGATCATCGCCAAGGGCCGGAAGATCGCCGCCCACCTCATGGAGGCAGCCGAGGCGGACATCGAGTTCAAGGACGGCAAGTTCACGGTTGCCGGCACCGACCGCTCCAAGACGATCCAGGAGATCGCCTTCGCCGCCTATGTGCCCCATAATTTCCCGGCCGGTGTCGAGCCGGGGCTGGAGGAAAGCGCCTTCTACGACCCCCTCAACTTCACCTTCCCGGCCGGATGCCAGATCTGCGAGGTCGAGGTCGATCCGGATACGGGCGTCGTGGAGATCGTCAATTTCGTCGCGGTCGACGATTTCGGGAAGATCATCAATCCGATGATCGTCGAAGGCCAGGTCCATGGCGGCATCGCCCAGGGAATCGGCCAGGCGCTGCTGGAGAACTGCGTCTATGACCCTGAATCCGGCCAGCTCCTGACAGGCTCGTTCATGGACTATTCGATGCCGAGGGCCCACGACCTGCCCAGCTTCAAGGTCGGCATGACGATTACCGAGAACCCGTCGAACCCGCTTGGCGTCAAGGGCTGCGGGGAGGCCGGCGCCATTGCGGCTCCGGCGGCGGTCATGAACGCCGTGACCGACGCCATCGGCGTCAACGACCTGCAGATGCCGGCCTCGCCGGAGCGGGTCTGGCAAGCCCTGCAACGCGGTCGCATGGCCCAGGCCGCGGAATAAGGAGGACCGTTCGATGTACGCGTTCGACTATCACCAGCCGGCTTCGGTCGCCGATGCCGCCGCGGCACTCGCGGCGGCCGCCGACGGCAAGCTGGTGGCCGGCGGGATGACGCTCATTCCGACGCTGAAGCAACGCCTCGCCTCGCCTTCCGACCTGATCGACCTTGCCCGCGTCGACGAGTTGAAGGGCATCGGCGAGGAGTCCGGATCGCTGGTCATCGGCGCCATGACCTGCCATGCGGATGTGGCGGCGTCCGATATCGTGCGCCGGTCGATCCCCGCGCTGGCCCGCCTTGCCGGCGGCATCGGGGATCCCCAGGTCCGCAATCGGGGTACGATCGGCGGATCGGTCGCCAACAACGATCCGGCAGCGGACTACCCGGCAGCCGTGCTGGGCCTCGGCGCGACCATCCGCACCAACAAGCGGGACATCGCCGCCGACGACTTCTTCCAGGGCATGTTCACGACAGCGCTGGAGCCGGACGAGCTGATCACCCGAATTGCTTTTCCGGTTCCGCAGGCGGCGGCCTATGTCAAGTTCCCGAACCCTGCCAGCCGCTATGCCGTGGTCGGCGTCCTGGTGGCAAAAACGGGCGGCGGGGTACGCGTCGCGATCACCGGGGCCGGGGCCGATGGCGTGTTCAGGGCGACAGAGATGGAACAGGCCCTGTCAGCCGACTTCTCGCCCAAGGCGCTGGACGGCATCGCCATTCCGTCCGACGGCCTGAACGGCGACATTCACGCCTCCTCCGAATACCGGGCCCATCTGATCGGCGTGATGGCGAAACGGGCAGTCGCAGCCTGCGTCTGACCGTTCAATCCTTCAGAATGGTCGGGGGGAGCAGCCGCGCTCCCCCTTTGCCGTCAGCCGCCCTGGCGACTGAAGGGCGGAATCGCGCCGGCCACCGGCCCCAATCGCGCGGTCTTGCGTCTATATGCCGCCGTCGCCTGTTTATCAGGCGTCTTACCATGTCCGCCGATTCGACCCGAACCCGGCAGTGTCAGCAGGATCCGGAATGCCCCATCCCCTTCCCGACAACGTCGACGCGACGCTAGAGCTTCTGGGGGCCGGCGGCTATGTCGGGGACCGGGCACTCGCAACCGCACTCTTCCTTGCGCTGAAGCTTCGACGCCCCCTGTTCCTGGAGGGTGAGGCCGGCGTCGGCAAGACCGAGATCGCCAAGGTGCTTGCGGCGACCCTCGGCCGGCGCCTCGTCCGCCTCCAATGCTACGAAGGGCTCGACGTCGCCTCAGCTGTCTATGAATGGAACTATCCCCGGCAGATGCTGGAGATCCGGCTGGCCGAAGCCGCAGGCGAACGGGACCGCCAAGCCCTGGAGCGGAATATCTTCGATGAGAGCTTCCTGATTCGACGGCCCCTTCTGCAGGCGCTGGAATGCGATGACGATGGCCCGGCGGTGCTCCTGATCGACGAGCTGGACCGTACCGATGAGCCGTTCGAGGCGTATCTCCTGGAAGTCCTGTCCGACTTTCAGGTCACGATCCCCGAGGTCGGCACCATCAGGGCCGATACCCCTCCGATCGTCGTGATCACGTCGAACCGAACGCGGGAGATCCACGACGCTCTGAAGCGCCGCTGCTTCTATCACTGGGTCGACTATCCTTCGGCCGAGCGGGAACGCCGCATCATTGCCGCCAAGGCGCCCAAAACGCCGGAGGATCTGT
>JAJUFW010000185.1 GCA_029263555.1 Alphaproteobacteria bacterium | reverse complement strand
GGATACTTGGCGATCGCGTTGTAGGTGTTCGTTCCAACGGTGCCCAGGGCGTAGACATCGAGGCCCATCCAGATGCCGACGATACCGGACAGGCCGAGCGCGACGGCGATCGGCCAGCCGAGCACCAGCCCCGCGGCGAAGACCAGAAGCAGTGCCGTGCCCGCGCCGATCATCGCCGCGCCCTTCCGGCAAGGGAGATTGCCCGTCCGAGAAGTCTCAACAGGATCGCGCCGGCCAGCACGGGCAGCCATACCGAATAGATCCATTGCGGCCAGCCGAGCCCGGGCGAGGTCTCATGGTACTGCCACTGGTCGAACGCGAAGAGCGCGCCGTAGTAGAGCACGAGGGCGAAGACGGCCGTGCTGGCCAGCAGGGACAGGGCTTCGGCGGCGAGCTGAAGCCGGCGGGGCAGCCTGTCGACGAAGAAGCTGATCCGGATGTGCTCGCCCTTCGCGAAGGCGGCCGAGGCGCCGATGAAGGTCATGACGACGAGGAGGAAGATCGAGATCTCCTCGGTGAAGGCGAAGGAGGCATTGGTCAGATAGCGGACGATCACGTTGGCGAAGCTGATGATGCAGATCAGCGCCAGCGCCGCGGCCGCGATCGCCTGCTCGATCCTGACCGGCACCAGACGGCGCTCCGGTTGCGCTTCCTGGTCGGCTGAGGGTTCGTTTGGCATTTGCGGGAACGGTTTGCCGGGGAAATATCGGGAAGAGCCCCGCGGCATCGGCCGCGAGGCTCTTCGGTATCAGGTCCGCGGGGGGGCCGGCTAAGGGGCCTTCAGCGGGCGCGTTCGGCGATCGACTTCTCGGCGAGGTCGACGAGGTCGGCACCGATCTCCTCCCGCCACTTCTCGTAGATGGGGCGGGTCGCCTCGACGAAGGCCGCGCGCTCTTCTTCGGTCAGGCTGGTCACGGTGACGCCGGCCTCCTCGAGTTCCCGGACCAGGGTCGGGTCGTCGCCGGTCAGCCCCTTGCGCGCCACCTCGATCCCGTATTTGCCGGCATCGATCGCGGCCTGGCGCAGCAGCTCCTGATCCTCGGGCGAGAAGCTTTCCCAGATCCGGCGATTGACGGCGAAGATGAGCGGATCGGCGATGTAGTGCCACAGGGTCACATGGGTCTGGCCCGACTCGTATAGGCGGGATGCCATGTAGACGGTCAGCGGATTCTCCTGCCCGTCGACCGCGCCCGTCCCGAGCGCCGGAAGCGCATCCGCCCAGCTCATCTGGGTCGGGTTGGCGCCGAGCGCCGTGAAGGTGTCCAGGAACAGGGGCGAGCCCACGACCCGGATCTTGAGACCGGCCATGTCCTCCGGGCTCCGGATGTCGACCTTCGAGTTGGAAATCTCACGGAAGCCGTTCTCCGCCCAGGCCAGCGGCACGACGCCATTCCGCTCGACGATCTCGAATATCCGTTCGCCCACCGGGCCCTGGGTCAGCGCGTCCAGCGCCGCGTAATCGGGCATCAGGAAGGGCAGGGCGAAGAGGTTCAGCTCCTTGATCTGGGGCGACCAGTTGATGGTGGAACCGACCGCCATGTCGATGATGCCCTGGCGCATCGCGGTCAGCTCCTTGGTCTGGTCGCCGGATACCAGCTGGGCGCCCGGATAGACCTTGAGCTTGATCCGACCTTCGCTGCGCTCGTCGACGAGGCGCGCCCATTCCTCGGCCGTCACGCCCCAGGGGAACGGCGCCGGAAGGACGGTCGAGACGGTGTATTCGGCCTTGTACTGGGCTGCGACTTCCTTGCCGGCCAGCGGAATCATGAGCGCCAGCGCGGCAGCGGCTGAAAGGACGGTCCTCGTCAAGGACATGATCGTGATCAACTCCTGAATGCCGGGCCGCGACCGATTGCGTCGGTGAGCGAATGTTGCAGCCGTGTCGCGGCCTTCATCGACGGATTGGAACGGAGCGGCAATCTAGGCGAAGCCGGAAGGTTGCGTCGACTAATTTTTGGTCGTTGCGGAGTCGAATCGAGCAATTCCGGTATTGTGAGGGAAGGCGGGCGCGGATGCTGCCTTCGATCAGGATCCGTCCCACTCGGGGTCGACGGTGAAAAGCTCTTGGGGCCGGGCGATGCCCCGCAGGGCATAACGGCCGAGGGAGACCAGCCGCCTGCGGCAGTCCTCATCCGCCGCGGCGAAGGCGGACGAGGCCACTATGTGGCGGTCGAGCGACCGGCACATGCCGACAATCCGGCTTGCCTCGTTGACGGCCGGTCCGATGACGGTGAAGTCCAGACGGTCGACGGCGCCGATATTGCCGTAGAACACCTCCCCGAGATGAAGCGCCACGTAGACGTCGGTCGTCGGCAGGCGTTCGGCCTCGCGGGCTCCGTTCAACCGGGCGATCCGCCGGCTTGCGTCGACGGCGGCGTCGAGGGCGCGGCAGCAGGCCTGGTCCTGGCCGTCCATCGGGAACATGGCAAGGATGCCGTCGCCGATGAATTTCAGCACCTGGCCGCCGTGATGATGAATGGCCGAGACAATCGGATCGGCATAGCTGTTCAGCAGCGGCACGATCTGTGGCGGGGACATCGAGTCGACCAGATTGGTGAACCGCTGGAGATCGCTGAACCAGATCACCGTCCGGATCTTTTCGGCCCGGCCGCGCTCGATCGATCCCTGGAGCACCCGGCGGCCGGCGTCGCGGCCCAGATAGGTCTCGACAAGGGTTTCGGCGGTCCGGCCGGCCGCGCTGGCGCGGATCGCGAGGCTGAGGATCCGGACGAAATGATCAAGCGCGGCGAGCTGCCCGTCGCCGAACCCCGCCGGGTCGTCGGTGGTCCAGGACGAATAGACCGCATCCATGTCGCCGATCGTCGCTCCCTCTCCGAGACGGCAGACATAGGCGACATAGTCGCGCGCGCCCTGCTCGGCCAATTCGCGCAGGATCGGGAATTCGTCGCCGGCTCCCGACGGGCCGATCCGGCGCCTCAGGCGGAAGCTGTCCGTGGTCAGCAGATGGTAGAACGGGCTTCGCAGCCAGCGGTCCGTCTGCTCGATCTCCTCCGCCCGATCCAGCAGCCGCGACCGGACCGCGCCCAGGTTTCGGTGCCATTCGAAGCCGACGCTGCCAAGTACCGGGTGAAGGGTATCGGTGCCGATGTTGGCCCGGTGGAGGGGAAGCCCGGCGGCCACCGCCTTTTCGCAGGCTTCACGCAGCAGTTCGGCGTCGGGCAGCCCGGCCAGGGCGGCTTCAGCGATCCATCGGGTGAGATCAAGGAGCGGCGCCGGTTCCATGTCATCGCGCTCGGTCTTGACGGACGTAGGTCCGAGGTTATCACGGGATCGGCGGTCGTGTCGGCAGTCCGACACGGCGCTCCAGCTCGGGCCTGTGCCGTTCCCAATGCTCGGCGATGCACTCGACGGCCGGCCGGTCGTAGTAGCGCCAGGGCAGATCCCGGGCGTTCAGGCCGACGAAATGCGCCCCGTGGCGCCCGAGATCCGGCCGGTGCGGCCAGAAGGGCGAGCAGATCGTGACCTCGTCGACCGTGACCAGGGAAAGCGGGCCGCGTGCCGAAAGGGCAGCCGCCTGGAGGCCCTGTTCGTCCAGTTCGGAGGCGAGCAGGACCGGATGCCTTTCGAGAACGGTCCGAAGCGCGGACGCGAGGTCGAAGTCGGGCGGCAGTCCCCGGATGCCGGAATTGACCGGCTCCGGCCCGCAGAGGTCGCCGAACTGGCCAAGCCCCATCCGCACGTCCTTAGCCATGAGGCAGGCGTTCGGCCTTCCGCATCCGAGCCAGGCGCGGATCGTCGCCGGCACCTCCCAGAGAATGCAGTCGTTGTCGAGCGAGATCTCGTACCGGTTCGGGAAGAGGCGCAAGGGGGCGAACTTCCAGGCCACGCCCTCGGCCATCCGTCGGTCCAGATGGGCCTGCAGGAAGCCCGGCACCTCTCCCGCCGGCTGCCAGAGGACCGCGTCCGGGACGGGGCCGGTGCGCGCCCGTGCCTCTTCGACGGGAAGGGTATTGACGCAGACCCGGTAGGCTGCTTCGGGACCGAAGGCTCGCCACGCCCCCCAGAGCGACAGGCGCAGCGCTTCGAACCCTCGCAGATCGACGTCGCCGATCGTCCATCGGATGCCGGGTGCGGTCATCGCACAGCTGCCAGGGCCGGTGCCGGGGCAAGGCCGATCATGCGCGACCTGAGCCGGCGGTCGACCGCACCCCAGCGGTATTTGTAGGCCTCCCGTCCGCTCAGGAAGTCGAATTCGGCGGCGCCTTCCTGCGCAGCCATTTCGATCGCATGGCCGATCAGGATCGTGCCGGGGCCCAGCGGCGCGAAGGCCGGGTCGAATCCGCCCAGGTAATAGTGGAAGCGCCGCTTGGCCAGGAGGCCGTAAAGCGCGGCGATGGGCCGGTCGTCCAGCTTCAGCACGTATAGCCTGAGGAGCCCGGCCCTGAGCAGGCGGGGCGCTGCATCCCGGTGGAAGCGTCGCACCGCCTCGTCCGACAGGACGCCGGGCTGGCCCCGTTGCCGCCAGCGCGCATCATGCAGGTGGAAGAAGATCCCGATCGTCGCGGGGAGCGTCTCCCCCGCGACCTGGTCCACGCGGATCTTCCCGGATTTCGCGGCGCGACGCCGGCCATAGGCGAGATTCCGGATCATCGGGTCCGGGCAGGCGGCGAAAGGATCGCGGCTGTCGAGGGGCAGCACGGGGCACATTCCGCTCTCGCCGGGCAGATCACGGATGCCGTCGGGCAGCGGCGCGGAGAGAAGCGGAGCATCGGCGCACAGATTGAAGAGGTCGAGCGTGCCCGTCCGGGCCGCCCGGGCAAGCAGCGGCGCCAGCTCCTGCGGGTCTGTCCCATCATCCCAGACGCCGTCCAGATAGTCGCTGAGCCCTGCCCCGCAGGGCAGGAGACGGCGGCCCGTCTTCCCGGAATGCTCGAAAAGGGGCAGGAGGCCGATCAGCCGTCCGCGCCGTCGCAGCGTGAAAATCCGAAGTGTGTCGGCCGCGAAATGCGTGATCCAGGGTACGAGCCAGTCCGGGGCCTGGAACGGGGATGCCCGCTCCGACCGGTCCCACAGCTCCCGCCACTCGTCCTCGATCATGGCGGGATCGGCGATCAGGTCGATCCGTGCCGTGCCGCTCATGCCGACCCGCCGGCAAACGCCCGGGTCCCGAAACCCGCCTTGGGTCCGGTGGTGACGAGACGGCGATACGCGTCGAAATAGCCTGAGACCATGCGCGTCAGCGAAAAGCGTTCGGCCGCGGCGGTGCGACAGGCTTCGGGCGAAATGGAGCCTGCGGCATCGATGGCGTCCACCATTTCCCGTTCGTCGCCGACCAGGAACCCGGTCCGGCCATGCTCGACGATCTCGGGAAGCGCCCCGGCGGGGAAGGCGATCACGGGCGTGCCGCAGGCCAGCGCCTCCATGGCGACGAGGGAGCTGGTCTCGGGAGCGAGGCTCGGGACCAGGAGGCAGCGTGCGGCCGTCAGGAGCCGCCTCTTGCGGGCGAACCCGACCGGTCCCACGAATCTGCGCGTCCGGTCCAGCCGGGGGACGACCTCCTCCGCGAAGTAGCGCTCATGGGCGGGGTAGCGGAAGACCTCGCCCGCGGCGATGAGCGCGATGCCGGCGCGCCTTGCCGCGTCGATGGCGATGTGGAGACCCTTTTCGGGACAGACCCGGGCGAGCGTGAGCGCGAAGCGGCGTTTGGCGTGCCGGGCCCGGAGGGCCTCGACCGGCACGCCGTTGCCGATGGGCGCGAGAAGGGGTGTCGTCCCCGGCGGGCAGCGGGCGTGCTGGGAGGCGGACACGCAGTTGAGCCAGGTCCCTGGCCGGTCCAGGTGGAAACAGGATTCGGGATACCATTCCGGCGGAAGATGAAGGGTGGCGAGCACGGGAACGCCGGCGGGCGGCAGGTAACGATGGAAATCGATCCCGTGCATGTGCACGAGATCGATCGGCCAGCGATCCAGCGCCGTCTCGATCGCCGCCGCATGCCTTGCCTGGGCGGCGGTCCGCGCGTCGTCGTGGAGCGGCCCTTCGACCCTCGGCACGGGAATGAGAGTCCCCCGGACCCGGGAGCCCTCGCAGGAGATGACGAGGGATCGATGCCCCGCCCCGATGAGTGCCGCATCGAGGTCGTGGAGGATCTGCTCGGAGCCGCCGACCGCGTCGGCGCTGACCGGGGCAAGCGGATATCCGACGCTGAGGACGGTGAGACTCATCCGCGCGATGTCTCCAGCTCCCGCCGGGCGCGCTCGGCAAGCTCCAGCCAGCGCGTGCCGGACATTCCCCAGGGAAAACTTTCATAAAGCAGCCGGCCGCCATTCGGTGGGGACGTGAAATCGTATTCCGGCGCGGGGCGGAAGCGTTC
>JAJUFW010000667.1 GCA_029263555.1 Alphaproteobacteria bacterium | reverse complement strand
CGCCAAGATCGCCGACGCCGCTGTCACCTACGCCATGGCCGGCGCGCAGCCGATCGTCGTGTCGGGGCTCAATACCGCGGTCGAGGCGACGCCCCGACGGATCACCCTGCGGGACCTGGCGGTCACGGTGGACGACGTGCCCGCGACCGGGCAACTCGGGGTCGAGTTGGGCGGCGCACGGCCGAAGGCCACGGGCGACCTCAGGTTCGGCCGGCTCGATCTCGACCGCTACATTCCGGCCGGGAACGGCGCGGAGGCGGAGCCCGCGCCCGGCGACCGGCCGACTGCCGGCGACGGGGGCTGGAGCAGCGATCCCATCGACCTGTCGGCGCTCAGGACGGCGGATGCCGATCTCAGGCTCGCGGCCGAGGGGATCGTCGTGCAGGGCGTGGAGACCGGGCCGACGGCTCTCACCGTGAGCCTTTCGAACGGCGCCCTCGACGCGCGGCTCGACGATACGCCGGTCTACGGCGGCACCCTGGGCGGCGCCCTGGGCGTGAGCGGGGATGCGGAGCCCCGGATCACCGTCCGGCTGCGGGCGAACAATGTCCAGGCCGAACCGCTGCTCACCCGGTTTGCGGATTTCAGCCGCCTCGTCGGCACGCTGAACGGCAGCGTGGACCTGACGGGAACGGGCGCCAGCCAGCGCGACCTGGTGCGAAGCCTGGGCGGCAGCGGCGCGGTGCTGTTCAGTGACGGCGCGATCAAGGGCATCAATATCGCCGCCATGCTGAGGAACGTCACGGGCGCGTTCGACGCCGCCAATCGGGGCGAGGCCCAGCAGACCGATTTCGCGGAGCTGGGCGGGACGTTCAAGGTGGCGTCGGGCGTGCTGACCACGAACGATCTCCGCATGCTGGCCCCGCTGTTCCGGATCGAGGGCCAGGGCGAAAGCAATATCGCCGATCGCACGCTGAACTTCCGGCTGGTGCCGAGACTGGTGGCGAGCCTAGAAGGACAGGGCGGACAGGCCGACCTGGGCGGTGTCGCGGTGCCGATCCTGGTTCGCGGCAGCTATGACAATGTCAGCTTCACGCCGGACCTCGGCGGGGCGGTTCGGGACATCATCCGCGATCCCGCCGTGCTCAACCAGCAGATCGAGGCCCTGGGCGCGCAGGCCGACCGGCTCAAGGACGGCATCGGCCAGAACCCGGAGGACTCGATCCGAGAGCTGATGCGGGGTCTGGGCGGCGGGGCGGCGCCGGAGGCGGAAGGGCAGGAACAGCCCGCTCCGGCACAGGAGGATCCCGCCCGTCGGCTCCTGGACGGAATTCTGGGCGGTGGGCGGGGGAGCGGGGGCGGCCAGCAGCCGGCCCCGGATCCGGCTGAACGGCTCCGCAACCTGTTCGGCAACTAGCATCGAGAGCGCGCAGGACCTTCACCGGCCCCGGCGGCTCCCGAGATACGAACCGCCGGGGATCCCGAGGGGAGTTCGAGGATGTGGAAGGTCATGGTGATCGGCGCCGGGAAGATCGGGGCGGCGATCGTGGACCTTCTGGCTTCGACCGGCGACTATGAGGCGACCCTGGCCGACCGGGACGAGGCGGTGCTGGCCCGCGGACGCCGCCGCCTCAGTAGGGCGCCTGCACGTCACCCAACTCGACATAGACGCTCTTCAGCTGGGTGTAGTGGTCGAGGGCCGCGTGGCTGGTCTCGCGGCCGATGCCGGACTGCTTGTAGCCGCCGAAAGGCATTTCGATCGGCGTCACGTTGTAGTTGTTGATCCAGCAGGTGCCGGCCTGAAGCCGGGCCACCACCCGGTGCGCCCGGGCGATGTCGCGGGTGAACACGCCGGCCGCCAGCCCGAATTCGGTGTCGTTGGCGCGCGCGACCACCTCATCCTCGTCCCGGAAAGTCAGGATCGACATGACCGGGCCGAAGATTTCCT
>JAJUFW010000670.1 GCA_029263555.1 Alphaproteobacteria bacterium | reverse complement strand
CGATCATGCCGAGGAAGCCCTCGAACGTGTAGGAGAACGGCGGAAAGGCCAGATTGATGGGAATCCGGCCGGCGATCTCCCAGGCACCGCAGACGATCACGATGGACAGGAGGCGCCATGCGAAGGGCGGCAGGGGCCCGAAGCCGGTCAGGCTTCGGGCCGGGACTGCCGCGGCATCGACGTGGAGCTTGCTAGTCATGCCGGCGGGTTCCCTTTTACTGGCGGCCGAGCTTGTCCAAAGCCCGCTGCAACGGCCCCAGATCCCAGAAATCGCTCACCACCAGCGTCGACGGATCGCCTTCGATCTGGCCCGCCAGGGCATAGAACTCGAAGTCGTCGCGGACGGTGTCCTCGCCGCCGCCATTGACCGACAGGGTGCCGGTTGCCACCGCCTCTTCGAAGTAGGGAACGACTTCGGCCTCGAGTTCCTGGGGCAGGTCCGGCAGCAGGTTGTACTTTGCCCGAAGCTCCGCGACCACCTGGGGGTTCTCGTTGATCTCCCGTATGGTCTTGAGCAGCTCCTCGACCAGGATGTCGACCGCGGCCGCCTCCCGCTCCAGGAACTCGGTATTGGCGTAGAGCGCTTCGTCGCTGGCGTCGACGCCCTCGACCGGGAGCGCGGCGAAGCGACCGGGCGCCTGCTCGTTCAGGATTCTGAGGCCGGCGGAATCGACGATGCTCGCCCGGACGTTGCCCTGAAGCAGGGCGCCCGTGCGTACCTCCGATCCGGGCACGTAGCTGATGTTCCCGAATTCGATCCCGTTGCGCTGGGCCATCAGCTTCATGATCGCCTCGGTACCGGAACCGCGCGAATGGACGGCGACCTCCTCCCCGTCCAGGTCCTTCCAGTCCTGGTAGAACTCCGTGTTCACGACGGGATAGAAGTTGAGCTTGCTCATCTGGAAGAACATCCGGACCGGCGCCCGCACCTTCTGGACCAGCGCATAGGGTGTCCCGACACCGACATCGGCCTGGCCGCCGACAACGGCCTGGGAGGCGATGTCCTCGGACTTGAAGTAGGTGATCTCGATATCGACGCCCCGCTCTCGTGCGCGCTCCAGCGCGATCTGGAAATGCAGGGACTCGACGGTGGCTATGTCTCCGAAGGCGATGTGAATGGTTCCCTGGGCTGAAGCGACCCCGGAGGGCAGAACCAGCGCCGCGGCGAGCAAAAGGACTGCGGCAAAACATGACGGCAAACGCGATGACGTGCTCATCATTCCCTCCCCAATATCGTTGTTGTTGTTCTACCGGTTGATCTATCGACCCTCTTGCAATGCTCAACCAATCACGTATTGGAAATTATTGGTTGCATAATGTCAAGGCCGGACTCCCGTGCCGGCGCTGCAGCATCGCGTTCGAACTCCCAAAAATTCTAGGCTTTCTGCGGACCATCCGAACGAAAGCTTGATCCGCGACGCGAGAGGCAATAGAACCAATATCTAAATTGGTTTTCATCCGGTATGCCATGTCAAACGATCACGACGCCGCCTTGGTTCAGCTGAGGGCTTATCTGGCGCAGGCCGAACTGCCCTTCGACAGCCGCCTGCCGCCCGAGCGCCGTCTTTCGGAGATGCTGGGAGTGTCCCGGGTAGCCTTGCGCAAGGCCCTGGACGTCCTCGAGGCCGAGGGCCTGGTGTGGCGCCATGTCGGGAAGGGCACCTTCGTCGGCAGCCGCCCGATCGACAGCTTCGCCGACATCGCCGCCATCACGCGGCGCACCAATCCCGGCGAAGTCATGCGGACACGGCTTCTGATCGAGCCGGAGGTCGCCGGGCTTGCCGCCCTGAACGCGACGGCGGATCAGGTTGCGGAGATGAGGAAATGCCTGAGCCGGAGCCGCGCGGCCCTGACCTGG
>JAJUFW010000615.1 GCA_029263555.1 Alphaproteobacteria bacterium | reverse complement strand
CCTGCCGCCGGGCGATCCCCATCATTTCCAGCAGACCCGGCGCTATGCCTTCGACAATGCCGACGTGATCGTCATCGTCGGCACGCCCTTCGACTTCCGGATGGGCTACGGAAAGCGGCTGCGCCGTGACGCGACCGTCATCCAGATCGATCTCGACTACCGGACCGTCGGCAAGAACCGCGACATCAGCCTGGGCCTGATCGGGGATTGCGGCGCGATCCTCGCGGCCGTCACGCAGGCGGCGTCGGGCCGCGTCGACAACGGCGCCGCCGGCCGCAACGACTGGATCGCCGAGCTGCGGGCCGAGGAGGAGCGGATGGAGCAGGCGCGCCTGCCCAAGCTGATGTCCGACGCCTCGCCGATCCATCCGTTGCGCCTCGCCTACGAGATCAACGAGTTCCTGACCGAGAACACGGTCTATATCGGCGATGGCGGCGACGTCGTGACCTTCTCCGGCGGCGTGGTCAAGCCGCGCAGCCCCGGTCACTGGATGGATCCGGGGCCGCTCGGCACCCTCGGCGTCGGCGTGCCCTTCGCCATGGCCTCGAAGCTGGCCCAGCCGGAGAAGGAGGTGCTCTGCCTATTCGGCGACGGCTCGTTCAGCCTCACCGGCTGGGATTTCGAGACCATGGTCCGGTTCAACCTGCCGTTCATCGGGGTCGTCGGCAACAACTCCCACATGAACCAGATCCGCTACGGCCAGATCATGAAATATGGCGAGGAACGTGGCGAGGTCGGCAACAAGCTGGGGGACGTCTACTACTCGAAGTTCGCCGAAATGCTCGGCGGCTATGGGGAGGAGGTGCACGAGGCGAGCCAGATCCGACCCGCGCTCGAACGGGCCAGGGAGTCCGGCAAGCCCGCGCTCATCAATGTCTGGATCGATCCGAACGCCTTCGCGCCGGGCACGATGAACCAGACCATGTACAAGTGAGGTAACGGCAACCGCGGGGCGGCCCCGGTGCCGGCCCCGCGGCTTCCGAAATCGCTCCAGATCAAGACGATCCGAGGAAGTGCAAATGGGCAAGGCATTGGAGGGTATCCGCATACTGGACATGACGCATGTCCAGTCCGGTCCGTCGGCAACGCAGATCCTGGCCTGGTTCGGGGCCGACGTCATCAAGGTCGAGATGCCCGGTCGGGGCGACATTACGCGATCGCAGCTTCGGGACATTCCGGACGCCGACAGCCTCTATTTCACGATGCTGAACTGCAACAAGCGCAGCATCACCATCAACATGAAGTCGCCCGAGGGGCAGGAAGTCTTCATCGAGCTTCTGAAGCGGTGCGACGTGCTGGTCGAGAATTTCGGCCCGGGCGTCCTCGACCGCCAGGGCTTTCCCTGGGAGCGCATCCACGAAATCAATCCCCGGATCGTCTATGCCTCGATCAAGGGCTTCGGTCCCGGACCCTATTCCGACTGCAAGGCCTATGAGACGGTGGCCCAGGCGATGGGCGGGTCGATGAGCACGACCGGCTGGCCGGACGGACCGCCGACCTCGACCGGAGCGCAGATCGGCGATTCCGGGACGGGCATGCATTGCGTGGCCGGCATCCTCGCCGCGCTTCTGCATCGCGAGCGAAGCGGCCTGGGGCAGCGGGTCGATGTCGCCATGCAGGATGCGGTCCTCAATCTCTGCCGCGTGAAGATGCGCGACCAGCAGCGGCTCGCCCGCGGACCTCTCAAGGAATACCCGAACAAGGAATTCGGGGACGAGGTGCCGCGCTCCGGCAACGCCTCCGGCGGCGGTCAGCCGGGGGCGGCGCTCAGGTGCAAGCCGGGCGGCCCGAACGACTATGTCTATGTCATCATCCAGCCCCAGGTCTGGGCGCCCCTGATGAAGCTGGTCGGGCGCGAGGAGCTCATCACCGATCCGGAATACGCCACCCCGGAGGCACGGCTGAGCCATCTGGAGGACTGCTTCGGCGTGATCGAGGAATGGACGCTGCAGCGGACCAAGTTCGACGTCATGCGGGCGTTGAACGAAATCGACGTCCCGTGCGGTCCGATCCTCAGCATGAAGGACCTGATCGAGGACCGCTCCCTCTACGAGCGCAACGTCCTGGTCGAGGTGCCGCACCCGCAGCGGGGGTCCTTCGTCACCGTCGGCTGCCCGATCCGCCTGTCGGACTCCCCGGTCGAGGTCAGGCCGTCGCCCCTCTTGGGCGAGCATACGGACGAGATCCTGAACTG
>JAJUFW010000401.1 GCA_029263555.1 Alphaproteobacteria bacterium | reverse complement strand
TGGGTGGCCGCAACCGGGATCGTCTGTCTGTCGGCCTTGGTGGTCGGTGTGGCCACCCTGCCCTAGGATTGCCGGAGTCCCAGAAACGCCTGTTCGCGGAAATCCGCCAGCAGCTTCAGACGGTCGAGATCCGCGATCGTGATCCAACGCCGTTGCAGGTCGATCAACCCCTCCCGGCGGAGGGCGCGCAGGGTCCGGTTCATGTGAACCCCGCTCAGGCCCAGCATGTCCGACAGTTCGACCTGGGAAAGCGGAAGCCGGAAGTGCGGATCGCCGACTAACCCGACGGCCCGCAGGCGATGATAGAGTTCCAGCAGCAGATGAGCGGTTCTTTCTCGGGCGTTCATGCGGCCAAGCCGCACGACATGCTCCTGAAGCTCAGTCATGTCGCGTTCGATCATCCAGGCGAAGGCCGCCGTCAGCGCCGGCGACCGGCACAGGAGGGAGTTCAATGCATCCGCGGAAATGTCGGCGATCTCGACCGGGGTGAGGCTGGACAGCGAGACCGGCGCCGGTTTCGGAAAATGGCCGAACAGACCGAACAGGTCGCCCGGCAACAGAAACCCCACGATCTGACGGCGGCCGTCAGACAGGCTCTTCCATGAATAGACCCAGCCGCTTCGAAGAACGATCGGTCCGTCGAAGGCACGCCCCTCGCGCAGGATATCGCTCTTTGCGGGAACGGATCGGGTTTCCGACTGAATCGCCTCCAGCGCCCCGATATCATCGGGACCGAGCGGGTTTGCGATGCTGATCTTGCGGGCGAGTGCGCTCGGCCCGCTCGGCGTGGTTCGAGTATGCATCGGCCCGATCCCGGTCAGCGATCCGCCCGACATACGAGGGCGCTACGGCCCGTGCCCGATATAGCCCGCTAGCGAACCTTACGAGGGAGAGGCAGCAACCGCACCCACGCTGTCCGGACCGGCGCCGGCAACCGAAGACACCAGCTTGGGGTGGCCGGTCAGGCGCGCACGGAAGTTGGCGATGGTACGCTTCAGGCCCGCATCCAGATCCGTGCTCGGCTGCCAACCCAGCAATTCACGGGCCTGGGATATGTCAGGCCGCCGGCGGCGCGGATCATCGATCGGCAGGGGCAGGAATTCGATCTTGGAGCTCGACCGGGTCAGGCTCAGAACCCGCTTCGCAAGGTCGAGAACCGAAAGCTCCGTCGGATTGCCCAGATTGACCGGTCCGACGACCCCCTCGGGCGAGCCCATGAGACGCTCGAGCGCTTCTGCCAGATCGGCGACATAGCAGAAGGAACGGGTCTGACTGCCGTCTCCGTAGACGGTGAGCGGCTGCGCGCGCAACGCCTGAAGAACGAAGTTCGAGACGATTCGGCCGTCGTTCTGGTGCATCCGCGGCCCATAGGTGTTGAATATGCGCGCGACCTTCACCGGCACGCCGTGGCGGCGGTTGTAGTCGAAGAACAGCGTCTCGGCGCAGCGCTTCCCTTCATCGTAGCACGCCCTGGGGCCGATCGGATTGACATTGCCCCAATAGCTTTCGCACTGGGGATGGACGTCGGGATCGCCATAGACTTCGCTGGTCGACGCCTGGAGGATCCGAGCCCCGAGCCGCCGCGCGAGTTCCAGCAGGTTGAGCGAGCCAACCACGCTGGTCTTCAGCGTGTGGACCGGATCGTGCTGGTAGTGCACCGGAGAGGCCGGACAGGCGAGATTGTAGATCTCATCGACGTCCACCGAAAGCGGCTCGATGATGTCGTGCTCGATCACCTCGAACCTGGGGTTGGCCTTCAGATGCGCGATGTTCTCGCGAGATCCTGTCAAATAATTGTCGACGCAAATGACGAAATAGCCTCGCTCAAGCAAGCGTTCGCAAAGGTGAGATCCCAGAAATCCGGCACCACCGGTCACCAGTACGCGCTTCATGACGGGGCTTCTCATTCTTTCCTCCTGGAGCTGAAACGTCGTTCACTGGTTCCAGGTTCTAGAGACGGCAGAACCGTTTCACCCACCTTCGTCGTTCGCCAGCCATCCGGCTCACGCTTCGGCCGGCTGTAGGACGGAGGAC
Organism: Alphaproteobacteria bacterium; assembly: GCA_029263555.1. Taxonomy (GTDB): domain Bacteria; phylum Pseudomonadota; class Alphaproteobacteria; order DSM-16000; family Inquilinaceae; genus JAJUFW01. The sequence continues at coordinate 1,571 of JAJUFW010000401.1, read as the reverse complement.
GGCGACGCCGTCAACGGTCGTTTGCCGACCTCCGCGATGAATCCCAGAAGCTCCGCCGCCCTGTGGGCGGCGGTATGGGCCGAGAGCACCCGCCGACGCGCCGCCGCGGCGATCGCCCGACGCCGGTCGTCCGGGAACTCGACCAGGTAGCGGCAGACGTCGTCGGAGCTACGGGCGATCAGGATCTCCTCCCCCGGCACGAAGAGGCATTCCAGCCCCGGCCAGGAATCGCTGATGACCGGCACACCACAGGCCGCGGCCTCGAAAAGACGTACCGAGGGCGACCAGCCCGCGGCGACCATGTCCGCACGCGTCAGGTTCAACGTGAAGCGCTGGGCGCTGTAGAAGGACCGGTGCCGACCGGGCGGCAGATGTTCGATGCGCTCCACATTCACTGGCCAGGAAATGCCGACGGGATATTGCGGTCCGGCAACCACGAAGCGGCGGCTCGGCATCGCCGTCGCCGGCTTCAGCATCAGCTCCGCCAGTCCGGGTTGCCGGTCCTCGCTGTACGTCCCGATATAGCCCACGTCCCACCGGATTGGCTGGACGCTCGGATAGTGGAGGTCCGGGTCGACCGAACAGTAGAGGGCCCGCGCCCTGGGGGCACCGTAACGCTTTTCCAGGAGGTCCAGGGTCGGACCGCCGGTGAAGGAGAGATAGAGGTCGAAGCCCGGGATCAGATCCGCCGACAGGTACTCCTCGTCCCCTCGCGACAGCCTGGTGAGGGTGACCGGCGTGTCGATGTCGTAGAATGCCGTCACCCCCGTCGCCGTCTCCTGGACCCAGCGCCCCACCGCGACCCCGTCCGACACGTAGGAACCGACGATCACGCAGTCGGCCTTGCGCACGAAGGCCGTATAGTCCTGCTGCAGCTCGGCAAGATCGTGGTAGAGGCATGTCCTCCCGTAAGGCGGGTCGGGCAGATCCCGATGCATTGCATACCAAGGGACGTCCCGTTCGAGGAACAGCACCTCATGCCCCAGACGGGATAGTTCCCGGACCAAGCCGCGATAGGTCGTGGCATGGCCGTTGCCCCAGGACGAGGTGATCGAGAGGCCGAGAATGACGATGGAAGTCATACCGCCTCCTGCGCCCGGCCGACCGCGCTGCCGCACAGCAGCGCTTCGACCTGTGCGGCCCGCTGATCGTAGGTATGATGGGCAAGCACGCGGCGGCGCGCGGCGGCTCCGATCCGCCTTGCGCGCTCGGGATCGAGCCCGATCAGGTGATCGGCGACTTCCCGACCGTCCCTTGCAACCAGGATCTCGGTGTCCGGCTCGAGGAAGAGGTCGATGCCTTTCCAGGCGTCCGTGATCAGGCAGGCACCGGCACCAGCCGCTTCGAAGACCCTCGTCGCAGGAGAAAAGCCGTTCATCGCCATGCTTTCGCGGCTGATGTTGAGGACGGCGCGCGCCGAACAGTTCAGGGCATTGTGATCACGGGTAAAGACATGGCCCAGGACCTGGACATTCTCCGGACAGCGCTTGTCGGACCAGCCGTTTCCGGCCAGAAGGAAGCGCTGGCGAGGGGCAGCTTCGGCAGCCGCAAGGAAGAACTGCTCGACCCGT
>JAJUFW010000339.1 GCA_029263555.1 Alphaproteobacteria bacterium | reverse complement strand
GGGGGCCGCGGTCGCGCGCCGCTGGGCCTCGACCAGCAGGTGCAGCCGCTCCTCCGCCGGAACCGATCCGTAGGGGCGCACCTCGGTCAGCATGTGCCAGATGAGCGCCTGTTCCGGCCCCGCGACCTCCGGCATCGGCGCGAAGTGCAGGATATCGTTGCCGAAGCCGATCGAAACCGGTTCGCGCCATTCGGGCCGGTAGCCGCGCAAGTCCTCGAGCGGCAGGGCATAGCCGGCCGCGGTCGCCGCCTCGGCATATTGACGGCCGAGAGCGCCGTTGTAGAAGGCGCCGACCCCGCCGCTCCGAAGCTGGCCGAGCACGGCCGCCAGTTCGGGCTGGACCAGCGTATCCCCTTCGCGCGGCGGTCCCTCGGGCCCGCCGGGCAGGATACCGGCCACATGCGCGGGCCCGGAACTCCGGGCCGCACGCTCGATGTCGCGGGCGAGCGACCGGGCCGCCGGATGCCCGAAGCGGGCCGCATTCTCCGCGGACGAGACGAGCGTCTCCCACCGCAATGAACCGTAGGTCGCATGCAGGGCCGCAAGCCCCCGGAGAAAGCCCGGCGTCGAAGCCGTCCTGCCTTCGGCCGACTGCGGCGCGCGGGGCAGGAAGTCGAGCGCGCGAACCGTCCCCTCCGCCGGGTCGTGGACCAGACAGGCCCCGCCGCCGCCGAGACCGACCCGGGACGGCAGCGTCACCGCCATGGTCAGGGCCGTGGCGACCGCCGCATCGGCGGCGTTTCCGCCCTGGGACAGGATCTCCCGGCCGATCACGGCGGCCTGCGGCTCGTCGGCGGCGACGGCCAGCCGGCGCACCATCGCCTGGTCGCCGCCGACGACGCAGGACGAAAGCAAGAGGGCTGCCGCTGCAAGACTTGCGGCTGCGCCGCCTAGGCGACACAATTTTCGGGTATTGGACCCAACGGCCCATCCTGACGGGATGCTGATTTTGCGCAAGGTTTTCCCCGCTCTGCTTGTTCTTTGTCTGATCCTGACCTGGTCAGCGGAGCCTGCCAGGGCACAGACCCGGCGGTTGTCGTTCATCCGTGATGCGGAGATCGAACATACCATCCGGACTTACGCCCGGCCAATCTTCCAGGCCGCCGGTATAAGTCCGTCGGCGGTGAAGATCTATATCGTCAACAGCCCCAGCATTAACGCCTTCGTCGCCGGCGGGCAGAACCTGTTCGTCCATACCGGCCTGCTGCTGGCGGCAGCCTCTGCGGGCGAGGTCATCGGCGTGATCGCCCACGAAGCCGGGCACATCGCCGGCGGCCATCTGGCCCGGGGGCAGGAGGAGCTGGAGAACGCGCGCCGGACGGCGCTGTTGAGCACGCTGCTGGGGCTTGCCGCCACCGTTGCGGCCGGCAGCGGCGGCGCGGGTGCCGCGGTGATGAGCGGGGGCGCCACGATCGCCGAGCGCGATTTCCTGAGCTTCACCCGGTCGATGGAGAATGCCGCCGATCAGGCCGCGCTCACCCTTCTGGACAGGGCCGGCTACAGCGCCGAAGGTCTCGCGACCTTCCTGGAACGCCTGGAGGACCAGGAGCTGGTGCCGACCGACCGGCAGGTCGAATATGTCCGGACCCATCCGCTGACCCTCGACCGGATCGATGTCGTGCGCAATCACGTCGCCACGTCGCCCAATACCGGACGCCCCTTCCCGCCCGCCTATGACGAGATGCTGGCCCGAGTGAAGGCGAAGCTGTTCGGCTTCCTTTCGCCCCAGATCGCGATGCGCCGGTACCCGCCCGATGACCAGTCCGTCGCCGCCCGCTATGCCCGGGCCGTTGCCGAATACAAGCGCGGCGCCATCCAGACCGCGATCACCGAGGTTGACGCGCTGATCGCGCAGGAACCGGAAAACCCGTTCTTCCACGAGCTGCGGGGCCAGATGCTGCTGGAAAGCGGCCGCCTGGACGAGGCGCGGCCTTCCTATGAGCGGGCGGTCGCCCTGTTCCCCAACGAACCGACGCTTCTCGTCCCCCTTGCGCAGACCAAGATCGACAGCGCCGACCCGGCAACGGCCCAGAGCGCCGTCCAGGACCTGGAGGCCGCCGTCGCCGTCGACCCGGACATGCCCATCGCCTGGCGGCTGCTGGCCACCGCCTATGGAAAGGCCGGCGACCTGGGCATGGCGGCCGTGGCCCTGGCGGAGGAGGCGCTGGCGCGGGGCGACGGCGAGACCGCGGCCCTGCAGGCGGACCGGGCGCTCCAAACCCTGCCCGCCGGCTCGCCCGGGGCGCTGCGGGCCCAGGACATCCAGCGCGCGGCCGAAGATTTGAAGGACGACGACTGACCATTAGCGCCCGCCCGTGCCCGCGGCCTCCGCGTCGGGAAAGATCCTGCCGCCCGCGTCGCCGGACTTGCCCGAACCCGGCGCCGCGGCCATCCTGCCGCAAGGTCCCGGCCACCGCTTCGGGACCAGAAGCCTTGGAGAACGTGACTCATGCTTTCGACGATCCGCACCGCCGTCGCGCTCGGCGCCCTGGGCATCGCCGCCGCAGCCCCCGCCGCATTGGCCCAGGATCCGGCACCGCTTTCCCAGGCGGAGCGAAGCGCCGTCGAACAGGTCGTCCGGGACTACCTGCTGGCCCATCCGGAAGTGATCATGGAGGCGCTGACCGTCCTGCAGACCCGTCAGGAGCAGAGCGAGCGCCAGCGGCAGGCGGAGCAGCTCTCGTCCCTCGACGAGGAGATCTTCCGGTCGCCCGGCTCTCCGGTCATGGGCAACCCCGAAGGGAACGTGACCCTGGTCGAGTTCTTCGATTACCAGTGCGGCTACTGCAAGAGCATGCTGGAGCCCCTGAACGCGCTGCGCGAGAGGGATCCCGACCTGCGCATGGTGATGAAGGAACTGCCGATCCTGAGCCCCGCGTCGACGACGGCGGCGAAGGCCGCGCTCGCCGCGGAGCTGCAGGGGAAATACACCGAGTTCCATCTGGCCATGATGGGGTATCGCGGCCGCCTGGACGACGACGTCGTCTTCGCGACCGCCGAGCAGGTGGGGCTGGACGTAGAACGGCTGAAGGCGGACATGGAAAGCGAGGCAGTCGCGGCCGAGATCGCGGCGAACATGCGGCTTGCCCAGCAACTCGGGATCCGAGGGACGCCGGCCTTCATCGTCGGCGACGACATCGTGCCCGGCGCCGTCGACGTCAGGGCGCTCGAGGCCCTGATCGCCGAGCAGCGGGGCGAAGGCTGAACCCGTCCCGTTCGCGGGCCGGAACTCGCGCAGACGTCCTCTCTCAGGCTTCCGCATCCGGCTGGTTTTCCGGTGCCGCCGCCGCGAATGCCGGCAGGTCGCGGCAGGCCGCGTCGATCCGGCGGATCGTTGGATGGGGTGCAAGATCGACCTTGAGCCGCCGGGCATTGTAGACCTGCGGCACCAGGCAGATATCCGCAAGGCCGGGCGCATCCCCCTGGCAGAACCGGCCCGTTTCGGGCGCGTCCGCCAGCATCCGTTCCAGGGCGCCGAAGCCGGCGGCCACCCAATGGCGGTACCAGTCGTCGCGCCGCGCCCGCTCAATCCCCAACGGACCGCGGAGGCAAGCGAGAACCCGCAGATTGTTGAGGGGATGAATGTCGCAGGCGACCGCCAGTGCCAGGCCGCGGACCCGAGCCCGCCCAGCGGGATCGTGCGGTAGCAGCGGCGGATCCGGGCGCGTTTCGTCCAGATATTCGATGATCGCCAGCGACTGGACCAGCACCCGGTCGCCGTCGACGAGCGTCGGCACAAGCCCCTGCGGGTTCAGGCCGAGATAGCCGGGGGCCGACTGCTCGCCGCGACGGAGATGAACGAATACCGGATCGTAATCGACGTTCTTCAGATTGAGGGCGATCCGAACCCGGTAGGCGGCGGACGACCGGAAATAGGTGTAAAGCTTCACCACAACGAGTCCTCCTCCCCGGTTCGGTTGATCTGATATACCGACCTTGGCCGGACGTTCGTCCCGGCGGCCACCCGAAATTCCGAAGCTAGGCCCCATGAACAAGCAATCGCTCGTGCCTGTGTTCGATGTCGGCGGCGTATTCCTGGACTGGAATCCCCGATACCTGTACCGCAAGCTTTTCGCGGACGAGGCGGAGATGGAGCATTTCCTGTCGACCGTCTGCACGCCGGAATGGAACCTGTTGCAGGACGGCGGG
>JAJUFW010000177.1 GCA_029263555.1 Alphaproteobacteria bacterium | reverse complement strand
GATTACGGCGCGTTCGTCGATCTCGGCGGCGTCGATGGCCTGCTGCACGTCACGGATATCGCGTGGCGCCGCATCAACCATCCGAGCGAGGCCCTGTCGATCGGCCAGACCGTGAAGGTGCAGGTCATCCGCTTCAATCCCGAGACGCAGCGCATCTCGCTCGGCATGAAGCAGCTCGAGGCCGATCCGTGGGAGGGCGTCGAGGCCAAGTACCCGGTCGGGGCGAAGTTCAAGGGCCGCGTGACCAACATCACCGACTACGGCGCCTTCGTGGAGCTGGAGCCGGGCATCGAGGGCCTGGTCCACGTCTCGGAGATGAGCTGGACCAAGAAGAACGTCCATCCGGGCAAGTTCGTCTCGACCTCCCAGGAGGTCGAGGTCATGGTCCTGGACGTCGATCCGGTCAAGCGCCGGATCAGCCTGGGCCTGAAGCAGTGCCTGGAGAATCCGTGGGACAGCTTCTCCGACCGGTTCCCGTCCGGAACCGAGCTGGAGGGCGAGGTCAAGAACATCACCGAGTTCGGCCTGTTCGTCGGCCTGCCCGGCGATATCGACGGCATGGTCCACCTTTCGGACATTTCCTGGGACCGCCCCGGCGAGGAGGCGATCCAGGACTTCAAGAAGGGGGACATGGTCAAGGTCAAGGTCCTGGACGTGGACGTCGAGAAGGAGCGCATCTCCCTCGGCATGAAGCAGCTGGTGGACGACCCGTTCGAGAAGTCGGCCGGCAACATCCGGCGCGGCGACGTGGTGACCTGCACGGTCACGGCGGTCACCGACGGCGGCATCGAGGTGTCGATCGGCGACGGCCAGACCGGCTTCATCCGCAAGAGCGACCTGGCCCGCGATCGTCAGGATCAGCGGCCCGAGCGCTTCGCCGTGGGTGAGAAGGTCGACGCCAAGGTCACCCAGATCGACCGCGCCAGCCGGAAGATCTCGCTCTCCATCAAGGCCAAGGAGGTCGAGGAGGAGAAGCAGGCGATGGCCGAGTACGGCTCGTCCGACAGCGGCGCGTCGCTGGGCGACATCCTGGGGGCCGCCCTCAAGCGGGCCCAGGCCGGCCAGAAGGAAGGCGAGTCGAAGTAACGGCCTTTTTCGAGCCAGGACTTCGCTTCCTTCTCGAAGCATCGGGGCAGGGCCGCCGCGGACAACCGCGGCGGCCCTTGCCATTGGGCAACGCCCCTTGCGCCCCCGCACGGGAAAACCCTTTTCTATGAGGGACTTAGGCTTGCTTTTCCGCCACCCCTCTGGCACGCTTCCCCTTCAAGACTCGCGCACAAGGAGCCGGCGCCGCCAGCGGGCCTCCGCCTCGCCCCAGCCCTTCGGCGACGGTCAACGAGAAGGAACGAGGCGCGTTCGATGACGAAATCGGAACTGATCCTTCGGCTGGCGGAACGCAATCCGCATCTGTACCAGCGGGATGTCGAAAAGATCGTGACCACGATCTTCGACAAGATCTCCGAGGCCCTGTCCCAGGGCAAGCGCGTGGAGCTGCGCGGTTTCGGCGCGTTCTCGGTGAAGCGGCGGAACGCCCGCATCGGCAGGAACCCCCGCACCGGCGAGTCCGTTCAGGTCGCCGAGAAGGCGATCCCGTTCTTCAAGACGGGCAAGCAGCTGCGCGAGCGCCTGAACACCGACTGACCCCGCCTCCCCGACGGCACCAACGGACGATCCCTCCCGTGCCCAAAATCCTGCGCTACTTGAGCTGGATCATCACGATCCCGATCGCCGCCCTGGCCATCTCCTTCGCCGTCTCGAACCGGGATTCCGTCGTGCTCACGATCTGGCCGCTGCCGTTCTCGATCGCGGTCCCGCTCTATCTCGCGGTGCTCGGAACCTTCGTCCTGGGATTCCTTGTCGGGGGTGTCGTCGCCTGGGCCAATCAGCATCGCTACCGCCGGGACGCCCGCCGACACGCCGAGCGGCTGCGCGAACTGAGCGCCGAGGTGAAGCGCTATCGCGAGCGGGACGCCCGCGTCCGGGAGGAGGCAGCCCGCGCCGAGGAGGCAGCCCGCCGCCATGCGGCGGCCACGGCCAGCGCCGAGGCGGCGCGACTGGAACGACCGGCCGAGCCAGCCGTTCCCGCCATCCGCTGAGACTTCCGAATCCTGGCGCGGGACCCGGAAGAACCTTCGGTCGAACTGACAGTGAAGTGAGAAGGAGATCCGTTCCTTGCGCATGATCACGAGCGGCGAGGTCGCGGCCGCCCTTGACTTTCCCGGTCTGATCGACCGGCTGGCCGAAGCGTTCCGGTCGGAGATCGCAGTCCCGCTCCGCCACCATCACGCGGTCTCCGTCCCGGGCGGGAGCGAGGGCACCCTTCTGCTCATGCCCGCTTGGCAGTCCGGCCGCCATATCGGCATCAAGATCGTGACCGTCTTCCCCGACAACGGCCAGCGCAGCCTGCCGTCTGTCATGGGCGTCTATCTGCTGCTGGACGGCATGACCGGGGCGCCGGTTGCGCTCCTCGACGGGCCGACGCTGACGACCCGCCGGACGGCGGCGGCATCGGCGCTGGCCGCCAGATACCTGGCCCGGCCCGACGCCCGCCGCCTGGTCATGGTCGGAACAGGCGCGATGGCGCCGCAGCTCATCACCGCCCACGCGACCGTCCGGCCGGTCCGCGAGGTGCTGGTCTGGGGCCGCTCGCCCGAAAAGGCGGAGGCCCTGGCCGCGAAGCTGACCCTACCCGACGTGACGATCCGCGCGACCGAGGATCTGGAGGCGGCCGTGCGCGATGCCGACATCGTCTCCTGCGCCACCCTTTCCACGGAGCCGCTGGTCCACGGCCGCTGGCTCCGCCCCGGAACCCATCTGGACCTGGTCGGCGCGTTCACGCCCCGGATGCGCGAGGCGGACGACGATGCGATCCGAGCGGCGAAGATCTTCGTCGATACGAGGGAAGGCGCGCTTAAGGAAGCCGGCGACATCGTCCGGCCGATCCAGGCGGGGGTCCTGTCCGAAAGCGGGATCGAAGCCGACCTCTTCGACCTGACGCGGGGCACCCATCCCGGCCGCCGGAGCGCCGAGGAGATCACGCTCTTCAAGTCGGTCGGCACCGCGCTCGAGGATCTGGCGGCGGCGCAGCTGGCCGCCGAACGGAGGTAGCCAAGCTTGTCCACGCCCCCCGCCCTCCCGCCCAGCCTCCGGACCTGGCTTTTCGAGACCGTCATGCCCATCTGGGCGAATGTCGGGGTCGACCGCGCGCCTGGCGGCTTCGTCGAGCGCCTGACCCGCGACCGAAAGCCCGCGGACGACGACTACAAGCGGATCCGGGTCCAGGCGCGCCAGATCTACGCCTTCAGCCACGCCCATCTTCTCGGGGCGCCGGCCTGGGCGCTGGACACCGCCCGGGCGGGGTTCGACTGGCTGGTCGCCCATGGCTGGAATGCTGAGGGGGGCGGCTGGCACCACCTGCTGACCCGGGCGGGCGATCCGCTGGACCGCCGGCAGGACACCTATGACCACGCCTTCATCCTGATGGCGCTGTCCTGGTTCCACCGGGCAAGCGGCGACCGCGCCGCGCTGGACTGGATGCAGCGGACGATCGATCATCTGGACGCCCGCATGGCGGAGCCGGCCCATGGCGGATACCGGGAGGAGGCGGGCAGCGGCTCCGGCCCCCTGCCGCGCCGGCAGAATCCGCACATGCACCTGTTCGAAGCCTTTCTGGCCGCCCACGAGGCGACGGGAGACGGCTTCTGGCTCGCCCGGGCGCGCGGCATCGCCGACCTTTTCCTGGACCGCTTCCTGGACCGGGCCACCGGCACGCTCGGCGAATATTTCACCGCCGACTGGCTGCCCGCGCCCGGGGCCGAGGGGTCGGTCCGGGAACCCGGCCATCATTTCGAATGGGTCTGGCTCCTCCACCAGTACCGCCGCCTGTCGGGCGACGAGAGGGTGACGGACGCAGCGGACACGCTCTACCGCTTCGCCCTCGACAAGGGCCGGGACGAAGCGCCGGGCATGGTCCCCGCCACCCTGGACGAGGTCGATCCCGAAGGGCGGATCCTGAAGGACACCAAGCGCCTGTGGCCCCAGACGGAGGCCGTGAAGGCCCATCTGGCCCGGCTGGAGGTCCTGGGCGACCGCGAGGCCGGCCGGAGGGCGGAGGCGGACATCGCCATGATGTTCACCCACTATATCGGCGCCGACCACGCGGTCTGGCGCGATCAGCTGAGCCGGGACGGCGACGAAGTGTCGTCCCACATTCCGGCCAGTTCCCTCTACCATCTGTTCCTGTGCATGGCGGAGGCCATGCGCATCCTGTCGCGATAGTCTTCCGGGTCTTCTCATTCATGCGCGTTACCGTCATCGGCGCCGGCATCATGGGCCTCAGCACCGCCTGGGCGCTCGACCGGCGCGGCCACAGCGTCACCGTCATCGACCGGTACCCGGTCCCGAATACGCTCGGATCCTCGGTCGACCAGCACCGCCTCATCCGCTACCCCTACGGCGCCATGGCCGGATACGCCGCCATGGTCGGCCCCGCCTACCGGGCCTGGGACCGTCTGTGGGCGGATCTGGGCGAGACCCATTACGTCGAGACCGGAACCTTGGCGGTCGGCACGGCGCGCCACCAATGGCTGATCGACAGCGTCGAGACCCTGTCGCGGTCCGGCATCGGCTTCGAGGAGCTGACCGTGGACGAGCTGGCGCGGCACTTCCCGCTGGTCAATCCGGAGGGCCTCGACCGCGCGATCTGGCTTCCGACCGGCGGCGTGCTGCTGGCCGACCGGATCGTCGAAGGCCTGGCGCGGCATCTGACGGCGAAGGGCGTGCCCGTCCTTGCCGAAACGCCGGCGCAGGAAATCGATCCCGAGCGGGCGCGCGTGACGCTCGAGGACGGACGCACGATCGAAGCGGACCGCCTGGTGGTCGCCGCAGGGCCCTGGGTGACGCGCCTGGTGCCCGGCCTCGCCGGACGCGTGACCCCGTCGCGACAGGTGGTCTGCTACGTGAAGCCGCCGGCGGACAAGGCGGCCGACTGGGCCCGGATGCCGATGGTTCTCGACATCGATCCGCGCTGGGGGATCTATGTCATCCCGCCGGTCGCCGGGACAGGCATGAAGATCGGCGACCACGTCTTCTCCCTGACCGGCGACCCCGACCGCGACCGCGAGGCCGCGGTGGGCGAGGAGGCGAAGATCCTGGAGGCGTGCCGAAGCCGGCTGACCGGCTTTGCAGTGTTCGGCATCGACCGGCTGAAGACCTGCTTCTACACGGTCCAGCCGGACGAGAAATTCGTGGTCGAGCCGCTGGGCGCCGCCGCCTGGGTCATGACCGGGTTCTCGGGACACGGCTTCAAGTTCGGACCGCTCATGGGCGAAGCCATGGCCGAAGTCCTGGACGGGCTGCGCGACCCGGCGTCGCTGACACGCTGGGCCGCCGGCGAGACGGCCTGACCGTCCGGAAGCCCCAGGGACATCGCCCATGAAGATCGCCGTCATAGGCGCCGGGATCGCGGGGCTGGCCACCGCCTGGGGGCTCGCCCGGCGGGGACACGACGTCCTCGTCTTCGACCGCGGCCCCATCCCGAACCCGGCGTCCGCGTCGTTCGACGAACACCGCCTGATCCGGCACCACTACCCCGACCGGCCGCGCTATGCCCGGATGGTCGACGACGCCTTCGACGCCTGGGAGGAGCTTTGGCAGGCGCTGGGGCGCCGCCACTATGTCGAAGCGGGCGCGCTGGGCCTGTCGCGGGCGCCGGGCGATTGGACCGACCGGGCAAGCCGGGTCCTGGACGAGATCGGCTGCGCCTACGAGCGCCTGACCCCGACCGAGCTGGCACACCGCTATCCCTTCCTCAGGACGGAGGGCGTGGCCTGGGGTCTCCTGACCCGCCGGGGCGGCCTGCTGCTGGCCGACCGGATCGTGATCGACCTTGCCGATCATCTGCGCGAACGGGGCGTCAGCCTCCATCCCGAGACGCCGGTCACCTCCGTCGATTTCGGCCGGGCGGCGATCACCCTGGCCGGCGGCTTCGAGGTCGCCGCCGATGCCGTGATCGTCGCCGCCGGCGCCTGGACGCCCGGGCTGCTGCCGGAACAGTCCGCCCGCCTTCGCTCCCACCGGGTATTGTGCGTCTATGTCGAGCCGCCCGCCGCTTATGCCGAGGCCTGGGCCCGGGCCCCGGCCATGGTCGATTACGGCTTCCCGGACGATCACTGGTCGGCACCCGGTCTTGCCGGCACCAGGCTGAAACTCTCCGCCTCAGGTCACACGCGCCCGGGCGATCCCGACCACGACCGAGAGATCGAAGCGGGCGAGGCGGAAGCGATGATCGAACGCTACCGGCCGGTGCTGCGCGACATCGACGCCTACCGGGTGCTGGAGGCGCGGACCTGCTGCTATACCTACGCGCCCGAGGAGCGGTTCGTCGTCGAACGCCGCGGGCGGGGCTGGCTGGTCAGCGCCTGTTCGGGACACGGCTTCAAGTTCGGCGCGCTGATCGGGCTGAAGGTCGCCGAGGCGGTCGCCGGCGGGGCCGAGCCGGAGCGCCTCGCCCGCTGGGCCGCGGCGCTG
>JAJUFW010000649.1 GCA_029263555.1 Alphaproteobacteria bacterium | reverse complement strand
CGGGTGCGCCGATCGCGCACCGGGGTTGAAGGCGGCGCGGACATTAGCGCAGGCGATGGGCTATCGCAAGCCTGTCGGAAGCGGTGATCGGACCGGCTTGAGACGCGCCCCGTGCCGGCTGGATTGATATGGGGCATCGGCCGCTGCAGGCAACCTGTCGCTGACCATGCGCCCCTCCCGCGCGGAGAGGCCCGCCTGCCATCAGCAGTCGGCCCCCGCCGATCCGATACCCGGAACGACTGCCCCCGCGCGGGAGTTGATGAAGAGGTGGCAGGTGGCCGGAACTCGAAAGAGCCCATGGGCGGTGAGCACATCCTGGAAACCCAGGCCCTGACCAAGGAGTTCAAGGGCTTCGTCGCCGTGCGCGACGTGAACCTGAAGGTCCGGCGCGGATCGATCCATGCGCTGATCGGCCCGAACGGCGCCGGCAAGACCACCGTCTTCAACCTGCTGACGAAGTTCCTGGCGCCGACCCGCGGGCGCATCCTGCATGCGGGCGAGGACATCACCCGGATGAAGCCGGCCGACGTCGCCCGGCGCGGCATCGTCCGGTCCTTCCAGATCTCGGCCGTCTTTCCGCATCTGACGGTGCTGGAGAATGTCCGCATCGGGCTGCAGCGCGGGCTCGGCACCTCGTTCCAGTTCTGGCGGTCGGAATCGAGACTTTCCGTCCTGAACGACCGCGCGCGGGAGCTGATCGAGGCGGTGAACCTCGCGAGCCTGGAGGACGTGCCGGCGGTCGAGCTGCCCTATGGCGCCAAGCGCGCGCTGGAGATCGCGACGACGCTGGCGCTGGAGCCCGAGATCATGCTGCTGGACGAACCCATGGCCGGCATGGGCCATGAGGACATCGACCGGACGGTCGCCCTGATCCGCAAGGTCGCGGCCGACCGCACCGTCCTGATGGTCGAGCACAATTTGAACGTGGTCGCCGATCTCTGCGACCGGATCACCGTCCTGCAGCGGGGCGAGATCCTGGCCGAGGGCAGCTATGACGAGGTGTCGGCCGACGCCCGCGTCATGGAAGCCTATCTGGGGACGGGCCATGCGTGACGGCGGCAATGGCGAGCCCCCGCTGCTGGCCGTCCGCGACCTGCATGCCTTCTACGGCGAAAGCCACGTGCTGCACGGGGTCGCGTTCGACGTGTGCGAAGGCGAGGTCGTGACCCTTCTCGGCCGCAACGGCGCGGGCAAGACGACGACGCTGCGCGCCATCCTGGGCATCATCGGCCGGCGCAGCGGCACGGTCCGCTTCCAGGGGCAGGAGCTGACCCGGCTTCCGTCCTACCGGATCGCGCGGCTCGGCATCGGCTACGTGCCGGAGGAGCGCGGCATCTTCGCCAGCCTGAACGTGACCGAGAACCTGATGCTGCCGCCCGAAATCCGGCCCGGCGGCATGAGCGTCGAGCGGATCCACGCCCTGTTCCCAAACCTGAAGGAACGGGCGCGCAGCCAGGGCACGCGGCTTTCCGGCGGCGAGCAGCAGATGCTGGCGATCGCCCGGGTGCTGCGCACGGGCGCGCGGTTCCTGCTGCTGGACGAGCCGACGGAGGGGCTTGCCCCCGTCATCATCCAGCAGATCGGCCATGTCGTGCGCGCGCTGAAGCGTGAGGGCTACACGATCCTGCTGGTCGAGCAGAACTTCCGCTTCGCCGCCACGATCGCGGACCGCCACTACGTCATGGAGGACGGGCACGTGGTCGACATGATCCCGAACGACCGGCTGGAGGCCAGCATGGACCGGCTGCACGGCTGGCTGGGGGTCTGAAGGCAGGGGGCTTCGACATGAAACCCAAGGAAACACCAACCGGGAGGAAGATGCCGATGATCGCACGCATGCTGGCCGGGGCCGGGGTGATGACGGCGCTTGCCGCGACCGTTGCGGGGGCGAACGCGCAGGTTTCGGACGATGTCATCCGGATCGGCGTCCTCAACGACCGGTCCGGGCGCTATGCCGACCTGTCGGGCGAAGGATCGGGGGTAGCGGCGCGGATGGCGGCCGAGGAGT
>JAJUFW010000186.1 GCA_029263555.1 Alphaproteobacteria bacterium | reverse complement strand
GGGCATTTTCGGAAACGGAGTCGGGTTCGTGATGTGCTGACATGAAGGATCGTTCCGGTAAGGCGCGGTCCCGCAGTCAAGACGAGCCGCCGCCGGATCGTCAACATCGTCGATGCCGATCGGGAAAGCCGCCTCTTCCCCTTTGCGTCGGCATGACCCATGATGATGATTGCCGCCGATGAAACCCGTCATCTTCTCCCTCGCGACCCTTCTCGGCATCCTTGCCGCCCTGCTCGCCGGGCCGACCTATCTCCTGGCCAGCGGACAGATCGATCTGGGCCTGCGCCTGTCGGAAGCCAGCCGGAGGCCGACGGGGCTCGCTCCCGACCCCGGGACTACGCGGGAGGCCGTGATCCAGGTCTATGGCGCCCGCGCATTCAATTGGCGCGGCGCCTTTGCCGTCCATACCTGGATCGCGGTCAAGCCGGAGAATGCGCCCGACTATACCGTCTACGAGGTGATCGGATGGCGCGTCTTCCGGGGCCAACCGGCGATCTCGATCAGCAACCGGGGCGCGGACCGCCAATGGTTCGGCCATGATCCGGAGGTCTATGTCGATCTCCGGGGCGAGAAGGCGGCCCGCCTGATCCCCCGGATCGAAGCGGCGGCCGCCAGCTATCCCTTCGCCGAAACCTACCGTGTCTGGCCCGGCCCCAACAGCAACACCTTCACGGCGCATATCGGACGCGAGGTCCCCGAGCTTCGCCTGGACCTTCCGGCCACGGCCGTGGGCAAGGATTATCTCGGCCCCTGGACCTTCTGGGCCCGCAGCCCCAGCGGGACCGGCTTTCAGATTTCGATCGCGGGCCTGTTCGGACTGACCGTCGGGATCGAGGACGGCGTCAAGGTGACGCTGTTCGGATTGAGCCTGGGCATGGATCCGATGGAACTCGCGGTCGACCTGCCGGGAATCGGCAAGGTCGGTCCGGGGGCAAGTTGACTCCCCTTGCCGATCGGCAGCTTTGGGCCCATATTCTGCCCATAGGCAGAAATGACGGGATCTGAGCCCATGGCCGCCCCAGCCGCACTTCCCCAGAGCCGGACCCGGGTCCGGTCGCAGTTCCGCCCGGAACAGACGGGCCCGCTGCTCGTGGGCTTCTTCGGGATCATGGAACGGTGGGGTGCCGACAATGCGCAGGCCCGCCGCATCCTGGGCGACCCGCCGGAGCGCACCTTCTTCAAGTGGAAGCGCGGCGAGAGCACGTCGGTCCCGATGGATACGGTGCGCCGCATCGGCTATGTCGCCGGCATCTACAAGGCGCTTCAGATCCTCTACAGCGATCCGACCCAGGCCGATCTCTGGCCGCGAAAGCCCAATCGCCATTTCAACGGGCAGACGCCGCTGGAACGGATGAGCGCAGGGGACGTGACGGACCTGGCTGCCGTCCGCGCCTATCTGGACGCCGCCCGCGCGCCATGGTCCTGACCCCGCCGGTGCGGCGGGTGAGCTGGGCCACAGCAACCCGGATCATCGCCACGCGATATCCGCCGATCGACCTGTTCGAGAGGATCTCGCTCGATCCGGCCGTCCGCGACGCGCTGATCGAGGCCGAGATGATGACCAATCCCCGCCTGCGCGACGAGATCGGCGAGATCCGGCTGGTACCGCCGGAAGACCGGGTGACCGGCCCCGGTGCGGGCTACGTCATGGCGGCCTTCACCCACGTCAACCCTGCCGGATCGCGTTTCTCGGACGGCAGCTACGGCGTCTATTACGCAGCCCGCGATCTGGCCACGGCGGTTGCCGAGACCGCCTATCATTTCGGAAGGTTCGCCCGCGATTCGGATGACGGCCCGCGCTATGAGGACATGCGCGTCCTGGTCTGCCGGATCGACCGGTCCTTCCACGACGCCTCGCGCCTTCCGGAGCCCGAGCGGAGCCTGGTCCTGGATCCCGACGACTATTCGGCAGGCCGGCGCCTTGCCGGCGCCCTGCGCGACGCCGGCAGCAACGGGATCGCCTATCCCAGCGTCCGGCGTCCCGGCGGGCATTGCGTCGCTGCCTTCCGCCCCAAGGCCGTCGGGCTGCCGGTGCAGGCGAAGCATCTCAAGTATCACTGGGACGGACACGCGGTCCGGCGCTATTTCGACTACGCCGAAGACCGGTGGTGCGACACCGGGCTCTGACTCGGAACCGCTGCTCAGCCTGCGCTGTTGCCCCGGATGGCGATGCTCCCTTTCTCGAGGGCGACATGGCAGGATTCCCTCACCCCCGCTCCTTGCCCGGGATCCCGCGGCTGGCCGAACGCATCCGGCAGGAACGCCGCGGTCCGATCGTTGTTGGATGCATCCCTGGAGACGGTTATGTTGCTGCCCTGACCTCGGCCTTCGCGCCGGGGCGGTATCTTGCTGGCGCGGGGGGCGGATCCGACAGTCCATACATGAGCATCTGGGGCAAAATCGTCGGAGGTGCGGCCGGCTTCGCCCTGGGAGGGCCGCTGGGCGCGCTGATCGGGGCGGCCGTCGGCCACGGCATGGACATGATCGCCGACGACGCCATGGCGCTCACGCCGGCCGAGGAGCCGGACAACACCCGGAAGATTGCCTTCACGATCGGGGTCATCGCCCTGGGCGCCAAGATGGCCAAGGCCGACGGCCACGTGACCCAGGACGAGGTGACGGCCTTCCGCCAGGTCTTCCACGTGCCGCCGGGCGAGCTCGAGAATGTCGGGCGCGTGTTCAACCTCGCCCGCCGCGACAGCGCCGGTTTCGAGCACTACGCCCGCCAGATCGCCGGGATGTTCAAGGACCGGCCGGCGGTGCTCGAGGATCTGCTTTCCTGCCTGTTCCACATCGCCCAGGCGGACGGGAAGCTGAACGAGAAGGAGGTGGAGTTCCTACGCACGGTCGCCGGGATCTTCGGCTTCAGCGACGCGGAGTTCGACCGGATGAGGGCAGAGGAAGCCGGCCCCGATTCGGCCGATCCCTACTACATCCTGGGGGTGGATCGCGACGCCACCAACGAAGAGATCAAGGCCGCCTGGCGCCGGATGAGCCGCGAGATGCATCCCGACCGCGTGGTGGCCGACGGGTTGCCGCAGGAATTCCTGCAGGTCGCGACCCAGAAGATGGCCTCGATCAACGCCGCCTATGACCGCATCGCCCGGGAGCGCGGCATGAAGTGACCGGCGCCTTCGAGGCGTATGCCGGGCTGCGATCTGCCCTCTCGTCATCGGTGATCCGTTCGCCCATAGTTGCCGTCCTTGTCTCCTGACCCGATTCGGTTCCATGGCTTCCCTTCCCCCCCTTCTCGCGCTGCGCGGCGCCACGATCGGATTCGGCGGTCGCCCGCTCTTCGAATCCGTCGATCTCGCCCTCACCGCCGGTGAGAAGACTTGCCTTGTCGGCCGGAACGGCAGCGGGAAATCCACCTTTCTCAACCTGATGGCCGGGCGCATCGAGCCCGATGCCGGCGAGCGCTTCGTACAGCCGGGGACGCGCATCGGCTATCTCCCGCAGGAGCCCGACCTGGAAGGCTTCGATCGGATCGAGACCTATGTCGCCTCGGGGCTCCCGGCCGGGGAGCCCGGCGCCGCCGAGACCGAGCAGTACCGGGTCGAGGCGGTGCTGGACCGGCTGAAGCTGGACGGCCGGCGCGACCCGTCCGCCCTGTCCGGCGGCGAGGCGCGCCGGGCGGCCCTGGCCCGGGCCCTGGTCGGCGAGCCGGAAGTCCTGCTCCTCGACGAGCCCACGAACCACCTGGACCTTCCGACCATCGAATGGCTGGAGGACGAGCTGCGCTCCTACCGGGGCGCGCTTCTCATGATCAGCCACGACCGGGCGTTCCTCACCGCGCTCGCCCGCCGGCTGGTCTGGCTGGACCGCGGCCGGCTGCGGACACTCGATGCCGGCTTCGACAAATTCGAATCCTGGGTGGAGGAAACTTTCGCCGAGGAGGAGAAGGAACGCCAGCGGCTGGACCGGAAGATCGCGTCCGAAACCCGGTGGGCGCGCGAGGGCATTTCCGCCCGGCGCCGGCGCAACATGGGTCGCATGCGGGCGCTGCAGCAGCTCCGGGCCGAGCGCCGCGAGCGCCCGGCGGTCCAGGGCGTGGCCAGGCTGGACCCGGCCGAGGCGGGACGCGGCGGCACGATGGTCATCGAAGCCCGGAACCTCGCCAAGAGCTATCCCGGCCCGTCGGGCGAACGCACCATCGTCCGGGACTTCTCCACGCGCATCCTGCGCGGCGACCGGGTCGGCATCATCGGGCCGAACGGCGCCGGCAAAAGCACCCTAGTCAAGCTGCTGACCGGCCAGATCGAACCCGATAGGGGCAGCCTGCGCCTGGGACAGGGGCTGGAGATCGCCTATCTGGACCAGACCCGCGAAAGCCTGCTGCCCGACGCGACCGTCCGGTCGGTCCTGCTGCCGGAGGGCGGCGACCAGATCGCGGTCGGCGGGACCTTCAAGCATATCGCGAGCTATCTGCGCGATTTCCTCTTCGATCCTTCGCGCCTGGAAAGCCCGGTCCGGAGTCTGTCAGGCGGCGAGCGCAACCGGCTGCTGCTTTCTCGGCTGTTCGCCAGGCCGAGCAACCTACTGGTGCTGGACGAGCCCACCAACGATCTCGATATGGACACCCTGGACCTCCTGGAGGACGTCCTCGGCGACTATTCCGGCACCATCCTTCTGGTCAGCCACGACCGGGATTTCCTGGACCGGCTCGTCACCTCGACCATAGCGGTCGAAGGCAACGGCGAAGTGGCCGAATATGTCGGCGGCTACAGCGACTATGTGCGCCAGCGTCCCCGGCCGGCGGAAAAGCCAGCGGAGACGGCCCGCAGCCGGAAGGAGGAGCCGCAGAAGCCGAAGACGCCCACTAAGCTGAGCTACAAGGACCAGAGGGAGCTGGACCAGCTCCCGGGCCGCATCGAGAGCCTGGCCGCCGAGATCGCGAAGCTGGAGACGGCGCTCTCCGACCCGGGATTCTACAGCCGCGACCCGGCAGGCTTCGAGGCGGCCACCACCCGGCTTGCCGCCGCCCGGAACGAGCAGGCGGCCGCCGAGGAGCGCTGGCTCGAGCTGGCGGCCATGGCCGAGGAGCTTGCCCGGTGAGGCCGCTGCATGCGGCGGCAGCGCTTCTGGTCATGGTGCTCTGGGGCGTGAACTTCCCGATCGGCAAGATCGGGCTTCAGGAGATGCCTCCGCTGGCCTTCATGGCGCTGCGCTTCGGCCTGGTGGCGGTGCTGCTCGCGCCCTTCGTCCGGCCGCCGACGGCACGGATGAAGGAGATTCTGCTGCTCTCCTTCACGCTCGGCTTCCTCCATTTCGCGCTCATGTTCACCGGCCTGAAGCACGCGGATTCCGCCGTCGCCGCTGTGACGGTGCAGATCCAGGTCCCGTTCGCCACCGCCCTTGGCGTGCTCTTCTTCAGGGAGTCGCTGGGCTGGAGACGCATGGCGGGCATGGCGCTTGCCATGGCCGGCGTCGCCTTCCTGGCGGGCGAGCCGGGTCCCGGGTCGGAGCTCTGGGCGGTCGGGCTCATCATCGCCGCAGCCGCGGTCTGGGCCTTCTCAAACATCCAGATGAAGCGCCTGTCCGACGTCAACAGCTTCGCGCTGAACGGCTGGATGGCCCTTTTCGCAGTGCCGCAGCTCGCGCTCGGCTCGGCCGTTCTGGAAACCGGCCAGATCGAGGCCATCCGCACCGCCGGCTGGGAGGTCTGGGCCGCAATCGTCTACCAGGCGGTCGTCGTCGTGATCCTCTGCTACGGGATCTGGTACTTCCTGCTCAACCGCTACCGGGTGAACCAGACCATGCCCTGGACCCTCCTGGTCCCGGTGTTCGGCGTCCTGGCCGGGGTCGTCATGCTGGGCGAGCCGCTGACGCTCCGCCTGGTCCTGGGCGGCCTCGCCACCATCGCCGGGGTTGCGATCATCATGCTGCGCCGGCCCGATACGGTCGCGGCGGAGATACGGAACGCCTGACCAAGCCCATGCTTGCGAGGGCGGCCAAAGGGACCTAAATCTTGCCCCGCCAGACGGTCGGATGACCGCCTTCGCCCGATCCGGGCGGGGGAGGAAAGTCCGGGCTCCACGGAAACACGGTGCCGGCTAACGGCCGGCGGGGGCGACCCCAGGGAAAGTGCCACAGAAAGCAAACCGCCGGCGCCTTGGCGCCGGTAAGGGTGAAAGGGTGCGGTAAGAGCGCACCGCGTCCCCGGCAACGGGGATGGCACGGTAAACCCCACCGGGAGCAAGACCGAATAGGGGCGGCACGGCCCGCCGGTCCATGGTTCGCCATGGGACGGTATGGGGCCAAGCGCGTTTCCGCGCCGCCGCCCGGGTTGGTCGCGCGAGGCGTC
>JAJUFW010000518.1 GCA_029263555.1 Alphaproteobacteria bacterium | reverse complement strand
TGACGAACGGTCTCGACGCCGTGTCCTCGCGCGATTTCGCCGCGGAAATCCTGGCCGCGCTTCTGGGCGCCAGCACGGTGCTCAGCCGGATGGCGACGGATCTCTATGTCTATGCGACGCTGGAATTCGGCCTGGTGGACTTCCCGGACTCGGTCGCCGGGACGTCGAGCATCATGCCCCAGAAGAAGAACCTGGCGTTTCTAGAGCACATGCGCGCCAAGCCCGCGCATCTTCTTGCCGGGCTCACCTCCATCACCATGGCCGTCAAGGGCACGCATTTCTCCAACACCATGGACGGAAATCGCGAGTCGATGCGGCTTGCCTGGGAGGCGATGAACGAGGGCGTGATCGCACTTCGGCTCGGCCGGCTTGCGGCATCGAACGCCCAGCCGAACGCCGCGACGATGGCGGCGTCGGCGGCCGCAAACTTCTCCTGCGTGACCGATCTTGCGGACCTTCTGGTGCAGAGGAACGGGCTTTCCTTCCGCGAGGCCCATCACGTCGTGGGGGCAGTGGTGTTCGATGCCCTCAAGCGCCGGATTCCCGCCTCCGCGATCGATCGGGCGATGGTCGCCGATGCCATGCGGCGGGTCGCCGGCAAGGACCTCGCGCTCAGCGAGAGCGATATCCGCGACAGCCTCGACCCGCGGCAGTCGGTCGAACGCCGGGATCTCCCGGGAGGCCCCGCGCCCGGCCAGGTGCATGCCATGGCAGAGATGCTGGCGGACGACGCGCGCCGCCACGCGGACTGGGTTTCGGCGAAGCGCGACACGCTCGCCCTCGCCGCCGACGACATGGAAGAACGGCTCGCCGCTCTGACCAAGTAGCCCTGAATTTCCCGGGAAGGCCGAAAGCCGCCGACGGTATCGAGCGCCCGGCTGCCCTCGTCCGGGAATCATTCTCTGGACGCCTGACCTCATGACAATTCGTCGCTTTGGGCGATCCCTCCGGCCCTTCTAGGTTGCGGGCACGATCGGGCTCTCCCCTGGCCGGGGCGCGTCCGTTCGGCTATGAGCTTGAGGGAAGGGAGTCCGCGGGAGCGGAGCAAGGGCAAGGGTGCACCCGCAAGTGCCGCATCGGAATCCGGAGCTGGAGCGCTTCGTCGAAACGCTTCGGGCGGAGGGATTTGAGGGAGAGATCGAGACCGGCTTCGCCGCGCGCGAGGTCCTGTCGACGGACAATTCGATCTATCGCGTCCTTCCCCGCGCGGCGGTCTTTCCCCGCCGGACGGAGGATATCGCGATCGCCGTCCGGGCGCTGGCCGCGTCCGGCGGCGGGCTCAGCCTCACCGCGCGCGGCGGCGGCACCGGAACCAACGGCCAGTCGCTCAACGACGGCGTGGTCCTGGACACCTCCCGCCACCTGACCCGCATCCTGGACTTCGATCCGGAATCGGAGACGGTCACCGTCGAGCCGGGCGTAGTCCTGGACCAGCTCAATTCCTTCCTGGCGCCCCACGGCTTCTTCTTCCCGCCCATGGTGTCGACCGCCACCCGGGCGACGATCGGCGGCATGATCGCAACCGACGCGTCCGGCAAGGGATCGCGGATCTACGGGCACACCTCCGACTACGTCCTGGGCATGGACGTCGTCCTGGCCGACGGGACGGAAGCCAGGGTCGAGCCCCTGGACGAGCCCGGGCTTC
Organism: Alphaproteobacteria bacterium; assembly: GCA_029263555.1. Lineage (GTDB taxonomy): Bacteria > Pseudomonadota > Alphaproteobacteria > DSM-16000 > Inquilinaceae > JAJUFW01. The sequence continues at coordinate 1,090 of JAJUFW010000518.1, read as the reverse complement.
GGGAGATGCTGAAGCGCCCCGACCGGCTGGGGGACGTCTATCGGCGGGTGCATCCCGAGCTTGAGGCGGCCCGGCCGGCGGCCGAGGCGGTCTTCCCCAGGATGAACCGGGGACTGACCGGCTACAATCTGAAGGAAGCGCTGCCCGATACGGGCGGGATCAATCTCTGCAAGCTCATGTCCGGGTCGGAAGGCACGCTGGCGCTGACCGGCCGGGTGACGCTCAAGGTGCGGAGAAAGCCGCCGCGATCCGGCTTGGTCGTCCTGTTCTACGACGACTTCGCAAAGGCGCTGGGCCATGTGCCGAAGCTTGTCGAGGCCGACCCGCTGGCGGTCGAGATCCTGGACGACAAGATCCTCTCGCTCGCCCGGCAGGATCCCGTCTGGACGCAGTTGGGCGCCCTGTTCGGCGAGGGCGTGGACGACAGCGTCAAGGCCGTCAACTTCGTCGAGGTCGTGGGCGAGACGGAGGACGAGGTCGCAGCCGCCATCGCCCGCATCGAACGCCATGTTGCCGGCGACCGCACGGCCGGCCTGGCGCGGCCGGTCCTGGACCCGGCGGCGATCCGGGCGGCATGGTCCTTGCGCGAAAAGGCGGTGGGGCTGCTGGGCGCGCTGGAGGGCCGGCGCACCGCCATCCCCTTCGTCGAGGACACGGCCGTCCCGCCCGAGAATCTCGCCGCCTATGTCGCCGAGTTCCGCGCCCTTCTGGACGGGCACGGCGTCGCCTACGGCATGTTCGGCCACGCCGATGTCGGCTGCCTGCATGTGCGGCCGACGATCGACATGACAGACCGGACCGACCAGCAGCTCATCCGCCGGATCTCCGACGAGGTCGCACGGCTGACGAAGGCCTATGGCGGGCTTTTGTGGGGCGAACACGGGCGCGGCGTCCGGGGCGAATATTCGCCCCTCTTCTTCGGGCCCGAGCTCTATCCGGTGCTGCGCCGGGTGAAGGCGGTGTTCGATCCCGGCAACCGCTTCAACCCGGGCAAGCTGGCCGTGCCGGAGGGCACGGAATCGGCCGTCGCCCGGATCGACCAGGTGCCGTTCCGGGGCAGCCTGGATGCGACCATCCCCGCCCCGGCCCG
>JAJUFW010000504.1 GCA_029263555.1 Alphaproteobacteria bacterium | reverse complement strand
TTCGACAAGCTGAACCCCTACACCGTTAGGGGCACGGCGTAGTGCCCGGCGCGGAGGACACGGTCCAGCGCCCTCGACGCCGCCTGCTTCGCTTCGAGCGTCTCGGCGTCGATCAGCCTCTCCAGAAGCGCGTCGACGACCGGATCCCTGATGCCGGCGAGATTGGCGCTGCCGGGCTGATCGGCCGCGGTCGAGCCGAAGCGGTCCGCCTCCTCCCGCCCGGGCGGGGGGTAGAAGGTGTAGGCGAAGGCGATTACGTCGAAGTCGCGGTCCTGGTAGCGTGCCTGCCATTGGGCGCTGTCCAGGGTGCGCATGGTGGCCGCGATCCCGACACGGCGGAGATTGTTGATCCAGGGCTGGGTCAGCCGTTCGAACTCCGAGGATCGCAGCAGGATCTCGAACCGGAAGGGCTCGCCCGACGGACCGACGAGCGTGTTTCCCTGGAGCTCATAGCCGGCTTCGCGCAGAAGCCGGATCGCCTCGCGGATCAGCCGCCGGTCCGAGCCGCTGCCGTCCGACACCGGGGGAAGCTGGGCGCTTTCGAACACCTCGGCCGGCAGGCGGTCGCGAAACGGCTCCAGGAGCTCGAGCTCCTCCGGCGTCGGCGGGCCCTCCGCCCGGTATCCGGGAGCGACGAACCATGTATCGAGCCGCTTGTTCAGCCCGTAGAACAGGTTCCGGTTGACCCACTCGAAGTCGTAGAGAAGTCCCAGCGCCTGCCGGACCCTGGGGTCGGAGAACTTGGGCAGGCGGGTGTTGAAGAAGTAGCCCTGCATGCCCCGGAAGTCGTAGCCGGGGATCTCCGCCTTGACCAGCTTTCCGTCCCGGACCGCCGGCGTATCGTACCCGGTCGCCCAGAATTGGGAACTCAGCTCCCGGCGGAAATCGCTTTCGCCGGCCTTGAAGGCCTCGAATTCCACCGTCTGGTCGCGGAAATAGGTGTATTCGATCCGGTCGAAGTTCCACAGTCCCCGGGCAACCGGCAGGTCCCGGGCCCAGTAGTCGGGGTTGCGCTCATAGACCAGGCGCCGGCCGGGCTCGACCTCGACGATGCGGTAGGGGCCGCTGCCGACCGGCGCCTCCAGGGTGCTCCGGGAAATGTCCCGGCCGTCCTCCCACCACGCCCGGGACAGGATCGGCATCTTCGCGACGTCGGTGATCGGCTTCATCGTTCCGCTGCCGGCGAAGGTGAACTTCACCCTCCGGTCGTCCAGCGCCTCGACGTCCTCCACCTGCCCCATGTAGCTCGCCTTCACGAAGGGCTGCGCATGGTCCCGGATGGCGCGGGCGGTCCAGGCCACGTCGTCCGCCGTGACCCTGGTGCCGTCGCTGAAGCGGGCTTGCGGGCGCAGGGTGAAGACGGCCCAGCTCCGGTCCGCGGGATATTCCACGCTTTCCGCCAAAAGCCCGTAATAGACCGCGATCTCGTCCTGGCTCGGGGTCATGAGCGCGTCGTAGATCAGGCCCAGGCTACGGGCGCTCTCTCCCTGGACCGGCAGGCTGTTCAGCGTGTCGAAGCTGCCGAAGGCGGATAGCCTCAGCGTCCCTCCCTTCGGGGCGGCCGGATCGGCATAGTCGAAATGCCGAAAATCCGGCGGATATTTCGGCTCCCCGAATTCCGCGATCGCATGCGCGACTGTGACCCCTGCGGCCGGGGTCTGTGCGACGGCCGGGGCTGCCAGGACAAGGGCGACGACCAGGGCGACGATGGCGCGCATGCGTTTCCCGTACGAACGGTCAGCGGTCCGGGGATGTTCGGCCCGAACCGTCCGGCATTCAAGCCTTGCGCCGTCTGTTCGCGACAGGGCGGGGGCGATCGCGGAGACCGCCTTACGCCAGAAGCGCGAGCGCGGCGTCGTGCACGGCGGCATCGCCCGAGGCGATGACGCGCCCTTCCGACCCGGGGCCAAGCGCCGCGCCCTGCCAGTCGGTCATGCGCCCGCCGGCTCCCTCGACGATGGGGACGAGCGCGGCGAAGTCGTAGAGCTTCAGCCCCGCCTCGACGACCAGGTCGACGAACCCGGCGGCGACCAGGCCGTAGCCGTAGCAGTCGCCGCCATAGGTCGTGATCCGGACCTCCCGGCGCAGGCGGTCGAAGCGGGCGAACTCGTCCGCCGCGAACATGTCGGGCGAGGTGACGTTGAGCAGGGCGTCCGGGAGCCGCGGGCAGGGCCGGGTCTTCGCGACCTTGCCGTTGAAGAGGGTGGGGCGTCCGGCGACGCCGAGCCAGCGGTCGCCGGTGACCGGCTGGTCGATCAGGCCGAGAACCGGCCGGCCGCGATGCAGGAGGGCGATCAGGGTCCCGAACAGGGGCCGGCCGGTAATGAAGGCCTTGGTCCCGTCGATCGGGTCCAGGACCCAGAGATACTCGGCATCGGGCCGTTCGATCCCGTGCTCCTCGCCATGGATCCCGTCTTCCGGCCGCTCGCGGACGAGGATCTCGCGAATCGCCTGCTCCGCTTCGCGGTCGGCGATCGTGACCGGGCTGTCGTCTGCCTTCTGGTCGACGCCGACGGGGGTCCGGAAATACCGGCGGATGACGTCACCGCTTGCCGCGGCCAGCCGCTCCGCCAGGGCTGCAAGAGAATCGAGCTCCGACTGGTTCATGTCACGGGCTCCCGGGTTCCAAAAGAAAACGGGACGGCCCACCCGCGTGAGCCGTCCCGTCGGATCGCTAGGATCGGACCGTCAGTTGCCGCTTGCGGGCGCCGGTGCCGCCGGTCTGCCACGGCTTGGGCCCCTCCAGCGGCCGGTACTCGACGCCGAGGGCGTCCAGGCGCGGCAGGTGGTCCTCCAGGCGCTCGAGCACGGGGGCGG
>JAJUFW010000146.1 GCA_029263555.1 Alphaproteobacteria bacterium | reverse complement strand
CATCTTCGCCCTGATCCTGGAAACCGCCTCGGGCCGGCCGACGCGGAGTGAGGCCCAAGGTTTCGGCGATAGCGAATTCGTCCCCTGGCAGATCGGGGCGGTGATGTAGCGCCGGGTACCCGGCGGCACCGGGAATAAGCGGGGGCGGCCGGTCGATGCTGAAGCCGGCCCCCACGCAGGCCGGCAGCAGGGAGGAGACGGAGGCGACGATGAACCGGATCGACCTCGATGGGCGCAGGGCGGTGATCACGGGCGGCGCGCAAGGGATCGGCCGGGCGATCGCCGAACGGTTTCTTGCCTCCGGCGCCGCGGTTTCCCTCTGGGACCGCGATGCCGCCCTGGTGCGCGCGACGGCAGACGCCCTGGCCGACCGTGGCCTCGTTGCCTTCGAGATCGTGGACGTCACCGACGAAGACGCCGTGGCCGCCGCGACGGACGCGACCGTCGGCCGGCTCGGCGGGATCGACATTCTGGTCGCGAATGCCGGGATCAGCGGTCCGAACCTCCCCGTCGTCGACTACCCGGCCGCCGCCTGGCGGCAGGTGCTGGAGATCGATCTGACCGGGGTCTTCCTCTGCTGTCGGGCCGTCGTTCCGCATATGATCCGGCAGAACTACGGCCGGATCGTCAACACGGCCTCGATCGCCGGCAAGGAGGGCAACCCGAACGCCGCCGCCTATTCGGCGGCCAAGGCGGGCGTGATCGCGCTGACCAAGTCGCTGGCGAAGGAACTGGCCGAACATGACATCGCCGTGAACTGCATCACGCCCGCGGCCGCCCGGACCCGGATCTTCGATCAGATGAGTCCGGAGCATATCGGCTACATGCTCTCGAAGATTCCCCGCGGTCGCTTCGTCCGAGTGGAGGAGATCGCGTCGATGGTCGCGTGGCTGGCATCGGAGGAGAACTCGTTCACCACCGGCGCAGCCTTCGACCTTTCGGGCGGCCGAGCGACCTATTGAGGCTGCAGGAAGGAGGTGGACGATGGTCCGACTCCCCGGCAATGCGGAGCCCGAAGCCGAACTGATCGTCGACTGCCGGAACGTGCTGGGAGAAGGGGTGCTCTGGTCGGAACGGGACCGGTCCCTCTACTGGCTGGACATCGAGGCGGCCGAGCTGTGGCGCTACGATCCGGCCTCGGGCGAGACGGTGAGGCGGACGCTTGCCGAACGCGCCGGGTCCTTCGGTTTCAGGGCCGGGGGCGGCCTGATCGTGGCCTTCGCCTCGGGTTTCGCCTTCTACGACCCGGACTCCGGCGAGAGGACCAGGATCGCCGAAATCGAGCCGGATCTGCCGACCCGCCTCAACGACGGCCGCTGCGACCGCGCAGGGCGGTTTCTTGCGGGAACGATGGACGAATCCCCGGAGAAACGACCCATCGCCGGCGTCTACCGCCTGGATGCCGATCTCACGGTCGAGAGGCTCATCGGCGGAATCACCACGGCAAACAGCCTCTCCTTCAGCCCGGACGGGCGGACGCTCTATTTCGCCGACACGCCGAAACGCGTGATCCATGCCTATGACTATGACCCTGAAACAGGGCGGATTTCCCGCCGCCGCGTCTTCCGCAGCCTGGACGACCAGCCCGGGAAGCCGGACGGCTCCACGGTCGATGCCGAAGGCTGCTTGTGGAACGCCCAGTGGCAGGGCGGCCGGATCGTCCGCTACCGTCCCGACGGAGCGATCGACCGCGTGGTCGCCGTTCCGGCGCCCAACGTGACCTGCGTCGCTCTTGGGGGCCCGGATCTGGACATTCTCTACGTCACGACGGCCCGACAGGGCATGTCGGCGGCGGATCTGGAGGTCTTTCCGCAGGCGGGCGGGCTGTTCGCGCTCCGCGTCGACGTGCCCGGCCTGCCGGAAGCGACGTTCGGCGGCTGACGGGAGGGGCGCGCGGGACGGCCGCGGGAATGGGGCACGGCCGCATTGACGTCCGGCGGCGGGGCGGCCGATATTGGTTAACGTACTGATATCGGAAGGAGCCGGAATCCCCGTGTCCGCCGAACGCTTCGCCCGCTATCCCAGCCTTCAGGACCGGACGGTGTTCGTGACCGGTGGCGCCTCCGGGATCGGCGCATCGATCGTCCGGCAGTTCGCGGAGCAGGGGGCCCGTGTCGCCTTCGTGGACATCCTGGCCGGGGCGGGCGAGGATTTGGCGCGCGAACTCGCGGGGCAAAGCCGCCATCGGCCGCTGTTCCGTTCCTGCGATTTGCGCGACGTCGACGCCCTTCGTGCGACCCTGGCAGAAGCGGCCGAACGCCTCGGCACGATCACCGTCCTCGTCAACAACGCGGCCGACGATCAGCGCCACAAGCCCGAGGAGACGTCGGTCGAGTATTGGGACGACCGCATGGCCGTCAATCTGCGGCCGATGTTCTTCGCCGCCCAGGCCGTCGCGCCCGGGATGAAGGCGGCCGGTGGCGGGTCGATCATAAATTTCGGATCGATCAGCTGGATGATCGCATCAGGCGGCATGCCCGCCTACACCGCGGCCAAGGCAGCGGTTCACGGATTGACCAGAGGACTTGCTCGGGACTGGGGGCCGTTCGGCATTCGGGTGAACACCGTCAGCCCGGGCTGGGTTATGACGGAACGGCAGCTTGCTCTCTGGGTCGATGAAGAGGGTGAGCGTCAGATCCAGTCCAGCCAATGCTTGAAGGAAAAGCTCTATCCTCCCGACGTCTCCCGTCTGGTGCTGTGGCTGGCGGCGGATGACAGCCGCATGTGCACGGCTCAGAACTTCCTGGTCGACGGCGGCTGGGCGAACGCCTGAGCGTTCGCCCAGCCTACTTCAGGGGATGAGAGGGTAGGAGTGCCGGCTCAGGCCGCCGCCAGCGCCGGCTGGCGGAGGCTCTGGGCCACTGCGGCGTTGATCACGCCCTTCTTCAGCTTCTCGAAGGCGCGCACTTCGATCTGCCGGATCCGTTCGCGCGAGACGTCGAACTCCTGGCTCAGCGCCTCCAGCGTCAGCGGCTCGTCCCGCAGCCGGCGTTCCAGCAGGATCCGGCGTTCGCGCTCGTTGAGCTTTCCGAAGGCCTGCTTGAGAAGGTCCCGGCGCATGGCCAGCTCGTCGCCTTCGACGATGCGCGTCTCCTGGTCCGGACGGGTGTCCGCCAGCAGCTCGATCCACTCGCCGTCCGAATCCTCGCCGATCATCCGGTTGAGCGAACTGTCCGAACCGGAAAGCCGCCGGTTCATCTCGACGACCTCGGTTTCGGGCACGTCCAGTTCGGCCGCGATCGTGGCAACCGTCTCGGGCGACAGATCCCCCTGTTCGACTTCGTGCAGCTGGGCCTTCAGCCGACGCAGATTGAAGAAAAGCTTTTTCTGGGCGGCCGTCGTACCCATCTTCACGAGCGACCAGGAATGCAGGATGTATTCCTGCATCGCCGCGCGGATCCACCACATGGCATAGGTAGCGAAGCGGAAACCCCGCTCCGGATCGAACTTCTTGGCCGCCTGCATGAGGCCGACATTGCCTTCCGAAATCAACTCGGAGATCGGCAGTCCATAGCCCCCGTAGCTGCGCGCCGTCTTGATGACCAGCCTCAGATGGCTGCCCACGAGCTGACGCAGCGCTTCCTCGTCGCCGCGGTCGTGCCATGCGATTGCCAGTTCGCGTTCCCGCTCGGCGTCGAGCATGGGAAACCGCTTGGCTTCCTCGAGATACCGTGAAAGTCCCGTATCGTCTGTCTGATAGCTACCCCTCATCTGGCTTGCGCCCTCCTTAACAATCGAGCCACCGCTCGCGCGACGACGCGACCCTTCCAGCCCGGCCATTGGCCGGGACAGGTCGCGTGATCCGTTCAGATGTTTCGAAATGGGCCGGTTCCGGTCCGTATCGGCGTTCGGTGACCGGTCTTACATGGGAACGCATGGCGAACTTTTCAAGGTTCGCCAGTGGATTGATGCGGTCCTGGAAGACGAAATCCCGCCCCCGAACGTAACCTGAACTGCCGTTCACTCGCCGAAATAATCTCTTTATACGCCCTAATACTGCCTCATTACCGGTACCGGCGCTGTGATTTTCATCACATGGCGTGAAAAGGGCGGACCTGTCGCCATTCAATAAGCGCGGGCCGAAAGGTGTTCCGGGAATTTCGTCGATCCCTTGCGAAAACCCCGGCCGGATCAAACCTGATGAACCATACGGCCGGGGATCCCGGCTCCCAGGATCCTGACGGCCGGTCGCGAGTTCAGATCAGGTGACCAAGTGAAGGGGATGCCGTCATGCCGCCTCGTGACCCCAGGATCTGGATGTGGGCCGAAGCTTGCGAACTGCTGGCCCGAGCCGAGCGACTGCAGCGGCAGTTCTTCAGGCCGGGAGGCGGCTCCGCTCCGAACTGGGAGCCACCCATCGATTTCTACGAAACGGAACGGGAATATCGCCTGCTGGTCGCCCTGCCGGGCGTCCGGCCCGACCAGGTCGAGGTGGTGATCGACGGACGCATGCTGATCGTCGTCGGCGAACGCCTGATCGCGACCGACTCTCCCGGGACCCGGATTCACCGCTTGGAAATCCCGTACGGCCGGTTCGAGCGGCGGATCCAGCTGCCTGTGCGGCCGATGGAACTGGGGCGTCGCGAACTCATCGACGGATGCCTGTTGCTCACCCTGCGAAAGCTCTGACGAGCGGAGGATCGAACCGATGCCCGAGGAAAGAACACCGGTCCGGGCCGAGGGCCAGCAGGCCGGCGAGCCCATGCCCGGCCCCGAAGCAGCCGGTCCGGCGGCATCCGTCCCGGATCTTCCGGCCGACGCGCTGATCCTGATTCCCGTCCGGAACATCGTGCTTTTCCCGGGGGCGGTCCTGCCGCTGACGCTGGGACGGGAAGGGTCGATCGCCGCGGCCCAGGAGGCAGCGCGCCGTCGCCGGCCGATCGGGGTGGTGCTACAGCGGAATGCCGACGTTGCCGAGCCTGGGCCGGACGACCTCTATGGCGTGGGCACGATCGCGTCGGTGCTGCGCTATCTCACGGCCGAGGACGGCAGCCATCACATCGTCTGCCAGGGGACCAGCCGCTTCCGCATCCTGAACTACCTCGACGGCTTTCCCTACCTGGTCGCGCGGGTCGACCCTCTCGCGGAGCCGGAGGCGGTGAGCGATACCGAGATCGAGGCGCGGTTCCACCAGCTTCGGGAGCGTGCGCTGGAAGGGCTGCAGCTTCTGCCCAGCGCCCCGGCGGAGCTGGTGGCTGCCGTCAGGAATATCGACTCTCCGGCTGCGCTTGCCGACATGGTCGCGGCCTTTATGGACGTGAAGCCGTCGGAGAAGCAGGACATCCTGGAAACGAGCGATCTGCGCACGCGTCTCGACAAGGTGCTCTGGCAGCTTGCCCACAGCATCGAGGTGCTGCGCCTCTCGCGGCAGATCGCCGACCAGACCCGGGAAACCATGGAGGGGCGTCAGCGCGAGTACCTGCTGCGCGAGCAGCTCCGCACCATCCAGAAGGAGCTGGGGGAGACCGACGAGACTTCGGCCGAGCTTGCCGAGCTGGCGAAGGCGATCGAGGAGGCGCGCATGCCGGACGAGGTCGCGGATCATGCGCGGAAGGAATTGCGGCGTCTGGAGCGCATGCCCGAGGCCGCGGCCGAATATTCGATGGTCAGGACCTATCTGGACTGGCTTATCGAACTGCCCTGGTCGGTCCTGAGCGAGGAGTCCATCGATATTGCCCGCGCTCGCGAGGTCCTGGACGAGGACCATTACGGGCTGGAGAAGGTGAAGCGGCGGATCCTGGAATATCTCGCCGTCCGGAAACTCCGGCCCGACGGTCGCAGCCCCATCCTCTGCTTCGTCGGGCCGCCCGGCGTCGGCAAGACCTCGCTGGGGCAGAGCATCGCCAGGGCTACCGGACGGAAATTCGCGCGCCTCAGCCTGGGCGGCATCCATGACGAATCCGAGATCCGCGGCCATCGCCGCACCTATGTCGGCGCGCTGCCGGGCAACATCATCCAGGCGATCCGCAAGGCCGGGACCCGCAATCCGGTCCTGATGCTGGACGAGATGGACAAGCTCCGGGCCGCCTTTCACGGCGACCCCGCCTCGGCGCTGCTCGAGGTCCTGGATCCGGAGCAGAACTCCACCTTTCGGGACAACTACCTGGCCGTTCCCTTCGATCTCAGCCGGGTCATGTTCATCGGCACGGCCAATATGCTCGACACGATCCCCGGTCCCCTCCGCGACCGGATGGAGGTGATCACGCTGTCGGGCTACACGGCCGAGGAAAAGCTTCAGATCGCGAGGCGCTACCTGGTCGGACGGCAGCTGGAGGCGAACGGGTTGACCCCCGACCAGTGCGAGATCTCCGACGATGCGCTTCGGCGCATCATCGACGACTACACGCGCGAGGCAGGCGTGCGGGACCTGGAGCGGCAGATCGGTTCGGCCTTCAGACACGCGGCGATGCGCATTGCAGAAGGGGGAGCGGACAGGATCCGGATCGGGGCAGACGACCTTCAGGAGATGCTGGGCCCCCGGCGTTTCGAGAACGAGGTCGCCATGCGCACCAGCGTGCCCGGCGTGGCGACCGGCCTCGCCTGGACGCCGGTCGGCGGCGACATCCTGTTCATCGAGGCGACGCGGATGCCGGGCACGGGACAGCTGATCCTGACCGGACAGCTGGGCGACGTCATGAAGGAAAGCGCCCAGGCGGCGCTCAGCCTGGTCAAGAGCCGGGCGGAGACGTTCGGCATCGACCCCGGGGTGTTCCAGAAGAGCGACATCCATGTCCACGTGCCGGCGGGCGCCATCCCGAAGGACGGTCCCAGCGCGGGCGTTGCCATGTTCAGCGCGCTCGTGTCGCTGCTGACCAACCGGACCGTCCGCAACGACACGGCCATGACGGGCGAAATCAGCCTGCGCGGCCAGGTGCTGCCCGTCGGCGGCATCCGCGAGACGGTCGCGGCCGCCGTGCGCGCCGGCATCAAGACGATCCTGCTTCCCTCCCGGAACCGCCGCGATTACGAGGAGATCCCGCAGTCGATCCGGGACCAGGCGGAATTCGTCTGGCTGGAACGAGTGGATGACGTCGTCGCGTCGGCGCTGGGGCCGACGGCGGCAGACCGGTCCTAGACGATCCCCGCCGCCGCGACCGTGGCGGCGGGGAGTTCCTCCGCCTTGCGGTGGCGGTAGCCCGACCGT
>JAJUFW010000614.1 GCA_029263555.1 Alphaproteobacteria bacterium | reverse complement strand
GGCGGCGGAGGCCCGGACGGGGCGTAGCAGGGCCCGGCCCGGAGGCCGGAACCGGTCAGGCGCCGGTCATCGCCTGGACGATGGGAGCGACCTCGAGAGAACCGCGATAGATCATTTCCAGCGCGACATAGAGGATCACCAGCAGGCCGACATAAGCGATCCAGCGGTGCTTCTGGAGGATCCGGGCAATGAACGACGCCGCGACGCCCATGAGGGCGATCGACAGGCCGAGGCCAAAGACCAGAACCACCGGATGTTCGCGCGCGGCGCCGGCCACGGCCAGCACGTTGTCGAGCGACATGGAGACGTCGGCGATGACGATCTGCCAGGCGGCCTGGGCAAAGGTCTTGCGGGGCTGGGTCCCGCCGGCGACCTTGCCATCCTGATCCAGGTCCTGGTCGGCCAGCGCCTCCTCCGCCTGGTGTTCGCCGGAGCTACGCAGCTCGCGCCACATCTTCCAGCAGACCCACAGAAGCAGGATACCGCCGGCGAGCAGGAGGCCGACGATCTGCAAAAGCTGGGTCGTCACCGCAGCGAAGCAGATGCGCAGCACCGTGGCCGCGATGATGCCGACGAGGATGGCCTTGTTCCGCTGGTCGCGGGGCAGTCCCGCGGCAGCCAGCCCGATGACGATCGCATTGTCCCCCGCGAGGACGAGGTCGATCATAATTACCTGAACGAAGGCGGTCAGCGCCTCGCCGGTAAGCAACTCACCCATCATGATCTCTCTTGTTTTTCAGGAGCGGTCCCGGATCACGCCTGTTTGCCGCGGGCCCTTCTGGCGGTCACGAAACGCCAGAGAACCGGACCCAGGACGACCAGAGCAGCGATGGCCAGGAGGGTAGCGGAAAGAGGCTGGGTGAAAAAGACAGATGCGTCTCCCTGGCTGATCGACGGGGCACGGCGGAACTGCTGCTCCGCCAGGGGGCCGAGAATCAGGCCGATCACCGCCGGCGCCACCGGAATCCCGAACACGCGCATGATGAAGCCGAGCGCTCCGATCACGTAGAGCAGGACGAGATCGACCAGCGAATTGCTGAGCGTATAGGTACCGAGCGTGGCGAAGACCAGAATCCCCGCATAGAGCCATGGCCTCGGGATCGCCAGCACGCGCACCCACAGGCCGACCAGCGGCAGGTTGAGCACCAGCAGCATGACATTGCCGATATAGAGGCTGGCGATCAGCCCCCAGACCAGCCCCGGCTCGTTGGCGAACAGCAGAGGTCCGGGCTGAAGTCCGTATTGCTGGAACGCGGCGATCATGATGGCGGCGGTGGCCGATGTGGGCAGCCCGAGCGTCAGCAGCGGGACCAGCACGCCCGCCGCGGCGGAGTTGTTCGCCGCTTCCGGACCGGCCACGCCTTCGATCGCGCCCTTGCCGAACTGTTCCGGATTCCGGCTGAGCTTCCGCTCCAGCATGTAGGACAGGAAGGTCGGGATCTCGGCGCCGCCTGCGGGCAGGGCGCCGAACGGGAAGCCGAGGAACGAGCCGCGCAGCCAGGGCTTCCAGGAACGCCGCCATTCGTCCTTGCTCATCCAGATCGACCCCTTGACCGGCAGGATCTCTTCCCGTTCGAAGCGGTAGCGGGCGGCGACATAAAGCGTCTCGCCGACCGCGAACAGGCCGACGGCGACGACGACGACGTCGATTCCGTCCAGCAGTTGGGGCACGCCGAGGGTGAACCGGGCCTGTCCGGTCTGGAGGTCGATGCCGACCATCCCCAGCGCGATCCCGACGAAGAGGCTCGCAAGACCGCGGAAGACCGAATTGCCCAGGAGCGCGCTGACCGTGGTGAAGGCCAGAACCATGAGGGAGAAATACGCCGCCGCGCCGAACTGGAGCGCGACCTTGATCATGACCGGGGCCAGGAAGGTGAGGGCGACGGTCGCAACCGTGCCGGCGATGAACGAGCCGATGGCGGCGGTCGCGAGCGCGGATGCGCCGCGGCCCTGGCGGGCCATGGCGTTGCCGTCCAGCGCGGTGATGATGCTGGCGCTCTCTCCGGGCGTGTTCAGCAGGATGGCGGTGGTCGAGCCGCCGTACATGCCGCCGTAATAGATCCCGGCGAACATGATGAAGGCCGCCGTCGGGTCGAGATTGTAGGTGGCGGGCAGCAAAAGGGCGACGGTGAGGGCCGGGCCGATGCCCGGCAGGACGCCGACCGCGGTCCCGAGCGTGACGCCGACAAGCGCCCACAGC